>JAAZAC010000073.1 GCA_012514545.1 Actinomycetales bacterium
GCGGGCATCGACGTGGCGACGACGCGCGCGTGGGAGCTGCGCGAGCACGGCGGCCCCGAGGTCGAGGCGCTGCTCGAGTACAAGCGGCTCGCGCGGCTGTACTCGGCGAACGGCTGGGCGTGGTTGGACACGTGGGTCGCGGACGGGCGGTTCCGCACGCAGTACGTGCCGGGCGGCGTGGTCACGGGCCGGTGGTCGAGCGTGGGCAGCGGCGCCCTGCAGATCCCGACGGCGATCCGCGGCGCCGTGGTCGCCGACCCCGGGTGGCGGCTGGTGGTGGCGGACGCGGCGCAGCTCGAGCCGCGGGTGCTGGCGGCGATGTCGGGCGACCGGGCGATGGCGGAGGCGGGGCGCCACGCGGACCTCTACGCGGGCGTCGTGGCGGCGGGCGTGGTCGCGGAGCGCAAGCAGGCCAAGGTGGCCATGCTCGGCGCGCTGTACGGGTCGACGACGGGCGCGTCCGCGGCGCTCATGCCGCGGCTGGAGAAGGCGTTCCCGCGCGCGATCGGGATGGTTGAGGAGGCGGCGCGCGCGGGGGAGCGGGGCGAGGTCGTCTCGACGTGGCTGGGCCGGTCGTCGCCGCCTCCGCCGCCCTGGTGGCACGACGCCGTGGAGGCCGCCGGCCGCGAGGACGCCGGCCCGGAGGAGGCCCGGGCCGCGCGTGCGGCCCGCCGCGACTGGGGCCGGTTCACGCGGAACTTCATCGTCCAGGGGACCGCGGCGGAGTGGGCGCTGTGCTGGATGGCCGCGCTGCGGCGTCGGCTGCGCGGGATCGACGGGCGCCCGCACCTGGTGTTCTTCCTGCACGACGAGGTCATCGTGCACGCGGCCGAGGCCGTCGCCGAGGAGGCGGCCGCGGCCGTCCGGGACGCGGCGGTCGAGGCGGGGCGGCTGCTCTTCGGCGAGACGCCGGTGGAGTTCGCGCTCTCGGTGTCGGTGGTCGACACGTACGCCGACGCCAAGGGCTGAGTGCGAGCACCGGCGCGCTCGATGGCAAGATCTCCCCTCGTGACGGACACCCCCGCGGCCGACGCCACGCCCCTGCACGAGCCCGCTGCTACGCCGGCACCGGAGCCCGCGACCCGCTCCCCGTACGTGCGCGCGGGCGCGCCCGCGCTCGCCGTGCTCGGCGTGCTCATCTGGTGCATCGCCCTCATGGGCCCGATCGACCTGACCGTCCCCCTCGTCCCGCTCGAGGACTTCTACAACCACTACCTCATCGAGGTCGGCTGGGGGCTCCTCTACACGGTCCTGCTCGCGGTGCCGACGCTGGTGCTCGCGTTCCGGCCCCTGTCCGACGTCGCCGCGCAGCAGGTCCTCACGTGCGCCGCCGCACTCGCGTTCGCCGGGCTCGCCGCGCCCGAGCTCGGGCACCTCGTCCCGGCCGCGGTCGCCGTCGGGCTCGTCGCCGGGACCCGCGTGCTCGCCGGGGGACGTGCGTTCCCGCGCAGCCCGCAGCGCCGGCTCGGCGCCGCGGACGTGCCGGGGCTCGTCGTCGTGGTCGCGGGGATCTGGCCCGCGATCGCCTACGCGAGCGCCTGCATCGCCGACTACCGCGACCCGACCGTCTCCGCCGACGTCACCAACGATCTCGACCACTGGCCCGCGCAGGCCGCCCTCGCGATCGCGGTCGTGCTGGTCGCGGCCCTCGCCGTCCTCGCCCGCCGCGGCTGGCTCCTGCCCACGCTCACCGCGGCGACGTCGGCGGTCTGGCTCGGCCTGACGTCCGTTGCCTTCCCCGCGCACGACGGCAGCCTCGGCACGACGGGCGGGTGGCTCGCCGTCGTCTGGGGCGCCGCCCTGGTCGCCGCGATCGCCGTGCCGCGCCTCCTCACAGGCCGCCGGTCGGCGCCTGAGCCCGCCCCTGCGCCCGCCGCGGAGCCCACCCCCGACGCCGACACCGCCCCCGACCCCGCCCGCTAGCCTGGCGCCACGGGGCGCCACCGACGAAGGGAGGCGCGGGTGCTCGCAGCACTGACCGGTGCCGGGCTGTCCGCGGCGGCCGGGCTCAACGCCTTCATCCCGTTCGTGCTCGTCGGGATGCTCGACCGCTTCACCGGCCTCCTCGACCTGCCGCCCGGCCTGGACTGGATCTCCTCGTGGTGGGCGATCGGCGTCGGGATGCTCCTGCTCGTCGCCGACGTCGTCTTCGACAAGGTGCCCGGCGTCGACCACGTCAGCGACGCGATCCAGACGGCGGTCCGGCCCCTCATGGGCGGCGTGATGTTCGCGGCGGCGTCGGGCGCGCAGCAGATCGAGCAGTCCGAGTGGTGGCGCGAGAATCCGTGGGTGGGGGCCGTCGTCGGCGTCGCGCTCGCGGGGACCGTGCACGCGGGCAAGGCGCTCAGCCGGCCGATCGTCAACGCGGGCACGCTCGGCGTCGGCGGGCCGTTCGTCTCCGCCGCGGAGGACGCGACCTCCGCCACCGTGAGCGTCGTCGCGATCCTCGTGCCGGTGCTCGTCGTGCTCGTGCTGATCGCGCTCGGCGTCGCGCTCTGGCGGATCCTCGCCTTCCGGCGGCGCTGGCGCGCCCGACGCGCGGGCCGACCCGAGGCGGCCGCCCCGCCGCCGTAGCCCGCACCGGATCAGCGTGAAGGGTTCCGTTCGCCAGGCGAACGGAACCCTTCACGCTGCGAGACCGAGGCGCCTCACGTCGCGCCGCGCAGCGCGTGGATCGGCTCGACGCGCGCCGCCTTGAGCGCCGGGTACAGGCCGGCGAGGACGCCGATCACCCCGCCCAGCAGGGCCGCGCCCACGACCACCCACGTGTCGAGGATCGGCGTCCACTCCTTCGCGACGCTCACCACCACGACCACGCCGACGCCGATCGCCGCGCCCACCAGCCCGCCGAGCAGGCCGATGACGCCCGACTCGACGAGGAACTGGTTGCCGATGTCCCGCCGCGTCGCGCCGAGCGCGCGCCGCAGGCCGATCTCCGCCGTGCGCTCCCGGACCGACAGCAGCGTGACGTTCGCGATCCCCAGGCCGCCCACGAGCAGCGCCACGGCGCCCAGCGCGAGGAAGATCGCGTTGATGTCCGCCTGGACGTTCTCCCGCACCGTCGACGACGCCGGCGGCACCTGCACCCGGATCCCCTCGGGGTTGGTCGGGTCGAGCGCCCACGGCGCCTGCTCCGCGATCACGGGGCCGGCGCCGATCGCCATGCGCAGGTGCGCCTGCTCGAGCGCCACGAGGTCGAAGTCCGCGCGCGCCGTGCCGACGGGAAGGATCACCGCGTCGAGGAGGTCGGAGCGGCGCCGGACGTCGTCGATGATCCCGATGACCGTGTACGAACGGTCCCCGATGAACACCGACGGCTGCCGGTCCACGCGGTGCACGCCCAGGCGCTGCGCCGCCCGGGTGCCGAGCACCACGATCCGGTCCGCCCGCTCGTCGTGCCCGACGTCGAAGTAGCGCCCCGTGACCACGCGCCCGCCGACGGCGTCCAGCATCCCCGGCGTCGTCGCGAGCACCTGGGGGCTCGCCAGGGTGGGCGCGGACGGGTCGTGCACCGGGACGGCCGTGATCCGTGCGTTGTCGACGTCCACCGTCGCGATGGCGCCCGCCACCTCGACGCCGGCGATGCGCAGGAGGCGGTCCTCCGCGTCCCACGGGATGCGGCCGGTGGCGCGCTCGCCCCCGCGGGTCTGCGCCGTCGCCGGCTCGATGACCACCTGGGTCGCCGCGACGGCGTCGAACTGCCGGGCGATCTGGCCCGCCGCCGTCTGGGCCAGGCCCACCGTGACCACGAGCGAGCCGATGCCGAGCACCGTGCCGATGATCGTGAGGAGCAGCCGGCCCGGGCGCGCCCCGATGCCGTGCGCCGCCTCCGAGACCAGGTCCCGCACCCCGAACCGGTCGAGCCGTCGGGTGTGGGCCTCCGGGTCCTCCTCGGCCTCCAGCCCGAGGGCGGCGACGCCGTCGGGCTCCTCGCCCTTCGGCCGCCGCCGCAGCAGCGCGCC
>JAAZAC010000074.1 GCA_012514545.1 Actinomycetales bacterium
CGGCCGCGGCCGTAGGCGTCGGGCAGGCCGGTGATGATGTGCGAGGACCGCGCCTTGCGCACGTCGGGCGGGTAGACGTCGAACACGCCGTCGTTGTGGGTCTTGCGGTACTGCGTGAAGATCCGCTTGACGTCGGGGTCGGGCTCGTAGCCGTAGGTGCGCAGGGCGTTCTCGACCATGCGCCAGCCGCCGTTGGGGATGATCGCGCGCTTGAGCGGCGCGTCCGTCTGCAGGCCGACGATGAGCTCGTTCGCCTCGTCGATGTAGCCCGGGGCGTGCGAGGTGATCGTCGACGGCGTCGAGGCGTCGACGTCGTGGATGCCGCGCTCGCGCTCGGCCGGGAACATCGCGAGCAGCTTCGACCAGATGCCGGTCGTGCGCGCCGTCGGGCCGGCCAGGAAGGAGGCGTCCCCCGTGTACGGGGCGTAGTTGCGCTGGATGAAGTCGCGGACGTCGACCTGCTCCGTCCAGGGCCCGGGGGCGAACCCGCGCCAGGCGTCAGGGGTGAGGGTGGTCTCCGTCTCGGTGGTGATCGCCATCGCCATACTCCCTGGGTTCGTCGGTGATTCCACGCTAGGGAGCAAATCGTGGGATGACTCGGGACCTTCGGGCCGTGTCATGGGATGATTCGGTGACGCCCGTCACGTGAGATTCCCCGGACCGCGCCGTGCGGGTGCGCGGGGGTGCCGACGCCCGGTTCCCGGCCCCCAGCCGGCGCCGTGCCCGACGCCGGGCGGGCGCCTCAGGCGCCGGCGTCGCCGAGGCGCGCGAGCACGTCCTGCGCGACGTCCTCGGCCCGCAGGCGCAGCTCCTCGAGCAGCTGGGCCCGCGTCGCGTGGGCCGGGAAGGCGAGCGGCACGCCGAGCGCGGCGACCGGCGTCGTCAGCCGCGCCTCCGCGCACCGCTGGGCGAGCAGGGCGCCCACGCCGCCCTCCACCAGGCCGTCCTCCACGACCGCGACGAGGTCGTGCTCCCCCGCGAGCTTGACGAGCGCGGGCGGCGTCGGGAGCACCCAGCGCGGGTCGACCACCGTGGCGGCCACGCCCGCGGCCTCGAGGATCGCCGCCGCGTCGACCGCCGTGCGCGCCATCGGCCCGACGCCGACCAGCAGCACCCGGGGGCCGGCCCCCTCGGTGCGGCGCAGCACGTCCACGCCCTCGACGGCGTCGACCGCGGGCAGCGGCTCGGGCAGCGGCCCCTTGGGGAACCGCACGACGCTCGGCGCGTCGTCGATCTCCACGGCCGCGCGCAGCGCCGCGCGCAGTGTCTCCTCGTCCCGCGGTGCCGCGAGGTGCAGCCCCGGCACGAGGCGCAGCCACGCCATGTCCCACACGCCGTTGTGGCTCGGGCCGTCGTCGCCCGTGATGCCCGCCCGGTCCAGCACGAACGTCACGCCCGCCTTGTGCAGGGCGACGTCCATGAGGACCTGGTCGAACGCGCGGTTGAGGAACGTCGCGTACACCGCCACGACGGGGTGCAGGCCGGCGAACGCCATCCCCGCGGCCGAGGTGACCGCGTGCTGCTCGGCGATGCCGACGTCGAACACCCGGCTCGGGAACTGCTCCGCGAAGGGGGCCAGGCCCACGGGCTGCAGCATCGCGGCGGTGATGGCCACGACGTCGGGCCGCCGCCGCCCGATGGCGACGATATCGTCGGCGAACACGCTCGTCCAGCCGAACCGCGACGGCGCCACCGGCAGGCCGGTCTCGGGGTGGATCTGCCCGACGGCGTGGAACCGGTCGGCGACGTCCTGCTCGGCGGGCACGTAGCCCCGCCCCTTCTCGGTCATGCAGTGCACGATCACGGGCCCGCCGAAGTCCCGGGCCAGCGTGAGGGCCCGCTCGACCGCGCCGATGTCGTGGCCGTCCACGGGACCGATGTACTTCAGCCCCAGGTCCTCGAACATGCCCTGCGGTGCGACGACGTCCTTGATGCCCTTCTTCAGCCCGTGCAGCGCGCCGTAGACGAGGCGCCCCGGCGGGCCGGAGCGGCGCAGCGCGCGCTTGCCCCACGCCAGCACGTCCTCGTAGGAGCGCGCGGTGC
>JAAZAC010000075.1 GCA_012514545.1 Actinomycetales bacterium
CCTACACCGCGGCGAAGGGCGCCGTCGAGGCGCTGACCCGCCAGGCCGCCGTCGAGTACGGCCGCAAGGGCATCCTCGTCAACTGCGTGGCCCCCGGCACGATCGAGACCCCGATCAACGCCGCGACGCTCGCCGACCCCGTCGCGGGCGAGGCCAGCCGCGCCACCACGACGATCGGCCGCTGGGGCCAGCCCCACGAGCTCGCCGCCGCGATCGCGTTCCTCATCAACGAGGGCTCGTTCGTGTCCGGCCAGGTCTTCGTCGTCGACGGCGGCTGGGAGATCGCCGGCGGCGTCGAGTACGGCGACTCGCGCACCATGTGAGGCCGGGCGGGCCGCCGTCGGGCGGCCGCCCGTCGCGAGCGACGCAGGGCCGGGGCGAGGAGGGCGCCCCGGCCCTCGGCGGCGGGGCGCGTGACTACGATGACGCCACCCGAGCGGGAGGTGCGCGCGTGCCCGTCACGATCCGCGTCCTCGGAGGGTTCGCCGTCGAGGCCGACGGCCGCACCCTCGTCGCGGACCCCGTGCCGCGCCGCTCCGCCGCGGCCCTCCTCAAACTCCTCGCGCTGAGCCCCGGCCGCCGCCTGCACCGCGAGCGCGTGCTCGACGCCCTCTGGCCGGACGTCGACCCCGCCGAGGCCGCCCCGCGCCTGCACAAGGCCGCCCACTACGCGCGGCGCACGCTCGGGCTGCCCGAGGGCGTCGTCGTGCGCGGCGACGTCGTCGCGCTGCTGCCCGACGCCGACGTCCGCACCGACCTCGCGGCGTTCGAGGAGGCGGCCGACGTCGCGCTCGCGCGCGGGGACGCCGAGGCCGCCCGGGCCGCCGCGGCGCTGTGCCCCGGCGACCTCCTCCCGGGCGACCTCTACGAGCCGTGGGCCGACGACGCGCGGCAGCGGGTCGCCGTCAAGCGCGCCGCCGTGCTGCGGCTGGGCGAGTGCTGGGAGGAGCTCGTCCGCCTGGACGCCACCGACGAGGAGGCCCAGGCCGCGCTCGTCGCGCGCCACCTCGCCGCGGGCGACCCCGCCGCGGCCCTGCGCTAGCTCGAGTGGTACGAGGTCGCGTGCCGCCGCGAGCTGGGGGAGGAGCCGAGCCCGCGCATGGCCCGGCTCCGGTCCGACGTCACCGCCCGCCTCCGCCGGGAGGGCCTCGCCCCCGGTGACGACGTGCGCCTCACCCAGGAGATCCGGTTCTGCCGCACGCCCGACGGCGTGCGCCTCGCCTACGCGATGACCGGCCAGGGCCCGCCGCTGGTCAAGGCCGCGAACTGGCTCACGCACCTCGACCACGACTGGCGCAGCCCGGTGTGGCGGCACTGGCTCGTGGGCCTGTCGCGGCACCGCACGCTCGTCCGGTACGACGAGCGCGGCTGCGGGCTGTCCGACCGGGACGTCGCCGAGCACTCGTTCGAGGCGTGGGTGCGCGACCTCGAGGCGGTCGTGGACGCCGCGGGGCTCGAGCGGTTCCCCGTGCTCGGCCTGTCCCAGGGCGCGGGCGTCGCCGTCGCGTACGCCGCGCGGCACCCCGAGCGCGTGAGCCGCCTCGTCCTCTACGGCGGGTTCGCGCAGGGCCGGCGCCACCGCGCGTCGGGCCCCGCGGAGCTCGCCGAGCACGAGCTGGAGCTGCAGGTCACGCGCGGCGGGTGGGGCTCGGACAACCCGGCGTTCCGGCAGGTGTTCACGTCCCAGTTCATGCCCCAGGCGTCGCGCGAGCTGTGGGCCGAGTTCAACGAGCTGCAACGCCGCACCGCCCACCCCGACGACGCGGCCGCGATCCTCGCGGTGTCCGCGTCGATCGACGTCATGGCAGAGGCGCCGCTCGTGCGCGCGCCGACGCTCGTGCTGCACGCCCGCGACGACCGCCGGCCGCCGTTCTCGCAGGGCCTGCTCCTCGCGTCGCTCGTCCCGGGCGCGCGCTTCGTGGCGCTCGACAGCGCGAACCACATCCTGCTCGAGGACGAGCCCGCGTGGCCCGTCTTCCTGCGGGAGGTCGAGGCGTTCCTCGCCGAGGAGTGAGGCTCGGCGCCGGACGGCGCGTGGGGGTGGGCGCCGGACGGCGCGTGAGGCTCAGCGCCCGACGGCGCGGCGCACCTCGCGCACTGCCTCGGCGACGTCCGCGGCGGGGCGGGGGCCGCCGTCGGGCAGGTCCCACCCGCCGAGGGCGACCACGGGGGTCCCGGTGCGGACCGCGAGCGCGACCTCGCTCAGCGTGCCCCAGCTGCCGCCGACGGCGACGACCGCGTCGGCCGCGCGGACCACCAGGGCGTTGCGCATCTCGCCGAGCCCGGTCGTGACGAGGACCGTGTGCTCCGCGCTGCCGGAGTCGCGCGACGCGCCCGGCAGGATCCCGACGGCGGTGCCGCCCGCCGCCGTGGCCCCCGCGGCCGCCGCGCGCATGACCCCGCCCATGCCGCCCGTCACGACGACGGCACCCGCCCGGGCGAGCGCCTCGCCGAGCGCGGTGGCGCGGGCGAGGTCCTCCGCCGTGGCGCCCGCGCCCGGCCCGACGACCGCCACGTACACCCCCGCGAGCGTGCCGCGGACGTCGTCGCCCGCGCCCGCCGACCCGGCCGTGCCCGTGCCCGTGCCCGTGCCCACCTGCGCCTCCTGCCACGTCCCGCCGAGCGTCGGAGACTTTCCTTCACATGGCGAGAGAAACTCTCCGATGCTCGGCCGCAGCGCTCCCCCGGTCGCCACGGTAGCCGCGCGTCCGCGGTCATGTCTCGCCACGTGAGACGAGCGCGGCGCGGATTCGGCCCCCAGCGCCCCGCGGGGCACCATGGCGGCCATGACCCGTACGAGCATCGCCCTTCGCACCGTCGCCGCGGCTCCTGCCCGCGCGATGATGTGCGCGCGAATGCTCGGGCGGGCCGCCGAGACCCTCTGACCACCGCCGCTCAGACCTCGGCCGCCCGGCCGTCAGCGCCGGGCCGTCCCGCCTTCCCCGCCGCACGCCGGTGCCGCGTCCCCGGTGACCGCCGCACGGCAGGTCACCGCCGTCGCCGCGGCTGCTCCCGCGCCGCCCGACGCCGCCCGCGTGCCCGCGCGCCGCTGACGCGCGCCTCCCCGCAGGAACCCACACGCGAAGGAACCACCATGACCAGCACCACCCGGCGCGCCGCGCGCGCCAGCCGTCAGCCCGTCGTCGCGGCCGCGCTCGCCGCCGCGCTCGCCCTCACCCTCGCCGCCTGCTCGGGCGACGCCGACGCCGCGGAGACCTCGTCCGACGGCGACCAGGCCGAGCAGGCGGGCCCGGTCGTCATCGGCGTCGTCGGCGCCTCCGAGGACCACTGGCGCATCTTCGAGGAGAAGGCGGAGGCGGAGGGGATCGACGTCGAGATCGTCGACTTCACCGAGTACTCGCTGCCCAACCCCGCGCTGAGCGAGGGCGAGCTGGACCTCAACCAGTTCCAGCACATCCTCTACCTGGCCCAGTACAACGTGGAGGCCGGTGACGACCTCGTGCCGATCGGCGCGACCGCCGTCTACCCGCTCGGCCTCTACTCGCGGCAGTACGACGCGGTCGAGGACATCCCCGACGGCGCCGAGGTCGCCATCCCGAACGACCCGACGAACCTCGCGCGGGCGTTGCTCGTGCTCCAGGACGCCGGGCTCGTCACGCTGCGCGACGGCGGCTCCGCGTTCGCCACGGAGGCCGACGTCGTCGCCGAGGAGTCCCGCGTGACCGTCACGCCCGTCGACGCGCAGCAGACCGCGCTCGCGCTCGACTCGGTGGCCGCGTCGATCATCAACAACGACTTCCTCGCCGACGCCGGCATCGACCCCGCCGACGCGCTGTACGCCGACGACGCCGACTCGCCGGCGGCCGAGCCCTACATCAACATCTGGGCCGTCCGCGCCGAGGACGCCGGCAACGAGCTCTACCTGCGGCTCGTCGAGATCTACGAGGACCCCGAGGTGCAGGACGCGCTCCAGGCGGCGTCCGGCGGCACCGCCGTCCTCGTGGACAAGACCCCCGAGGAGCTCCAGGCGATCCTCGCGGAGGTCGAGGAGGACGCCCGCAACCGCTGAGCCGGCCGCGGCCCGGCGGCGCGCCCGCGTGCGCGCCGCCGGGCCCCGCCACGACAGAAGGACCACGCATGGGGACCACCACCGCCGGCCGCGCCGCCGTGCCGGCGATCAGCTTCACCGGCGTCAGCAAGGAGTTCGCGACGCCGTCCGGCGTCGTCCGCGCCGTCGACGACGTCACGCTCGACATCGCCGCGGGGGAGGTGTTCGGCGTCATCGGCTACTCGGGGGCGGGCAAGTCGACGCTCGTGCGCCTCGTCAACGCGCTCGAGCCGGCCACCAGCGGCAGCGTGCGCGTGCACGGCCGGGAGATCACCGGCCTCGGCGAGCGCGAGCTGCGCGCGGTGCGCGCCGGCATCGGGATGATCTTCCAGCAGTTCAACCTGCTCTCCTCGCGCACGGTCGCGGGCAACGTCGCCTACCCGCTCGCCGTCGCGAAGGTGCACCGCGCCGAGCGCCGCGCCCGCGTGGCCGAGCTGCTCGACTTCGTCGGGCTCGCCGACAAGGCGCGCGCCTACCCGTCGCAGCTGTCGGGCGGGCAGAAGCAGCGCGTCGGCATCGCCCGCGCGCTCGCCGCGCGCCCGCGCATCCTGCTCGCGGACGAGGCGACCAGCGCCCTCGACCCCGAGACCACCCAGGACGTGCTCGACCTGCTGCGCCGGGTCAACCGCGAGCTCGGCGTGACCGTCGTCGTCATCACGCACGAGATGGAGGTCGTCAAGTACCTCTGCGACCGCGTGGCGGTGATGGAGGCCGGCAGGGTCGTCGAGCACGGCGACGTGTACGACGTCTTCGCCCGGCCCCGGCACCCGGCGACCCGGCGGTTCGTCGCCACCGCGCTGCGGGACCGGCCGAGCCCCGCCGCGCTCGAGCGGCTCCGGCACCGGCACCCCGGCCGCATCGTCACCGTCGCCGTGCGCGAGGACGGCACGTCGTCGACCGACCTCACCCGGGCGCTGCGCGAGCACCCCGTCGACGGCACGATCGTCTACGGCGGCATCACCGAGATCGCCGAGCGGCCCTACGGCTCGCTCACCCTCGAGCTCGCCGGCGCCGACGACGCGATCGACGCCTTCCTCGCGGACCTCGCCCGCACGACGGCGGTGCTCGACCTGGGCACCGCCAGCGCCCCGCTGGCCGACCCCGACGCCGTCGGGCCGCGTGCGAGGGGAGGCGTCCGATGAGCCGCGGGACCGACTGGGACTACCTCCTGCCCCTGCTGTGGGAGGCGCTCGCCGACACCGCCGTCATGGTGGGCAGCGCGCTCGCGGTGGCGGCCGTCGTCGGGCTGGCGCTCGGCGTCGGGCTGTACGTGACCCGGCGGGGCGGCCTGCGCGCCAACCGCGTCGTGTTCACGACCGAGAACGCCCTCATCAACCTCGTACGGCCCATCCCGTTCGTCATCTTCGTGACCGCGATCGCCCCCCTGACGATCGCGCTCGGCGGGTCCCGGATCGGGCGCGAGGCCGCGATCCTGCCCATGGGGATCATGGCGTCGGTCGCGTTCGCGCGGCTGGTGGAGCAGACCCTCGTCGCCCTGGACCCCGGCGTGGTCGAGGCGGCGCGCGCGATGGGCGCGTCCCGGTGGCGCATCGTGTGGTCGGTGCTCGTCCCCGAGGCGCTCGGGCCGCTGATCCTCGCGTTCACGTTCCTCGTCGTCGCGGTCATCGACATGTCGGCCGTGGTCGGCATCGTCGGCGCGGGCGGGCTCGGCGACTTCGCGATCCGGCACGGCTACCAGCGCTTCAACTGGACCGTCGCGTGGGTGACCGTGGGGCTCATCGTCGTGCTCGTGCAGGCGGTGCAGCTCGCCGGGAACGTGCTGGCGCGCAAGGCGCTGCGCCGCTGACGCCCGGGTGTGCGGGCCTCCCCGGCGCCGCGTAGGGGCCGCGGGCGCCGCGCGTGAGGGTTCCGTGGAGGGTCCGCGCGGGAGGGGGACGCGCGGCCCGCCCGGCGTCGGGGCGCGGCTAGCGTCGCGGGCGTGCCCGACGCCCCGACCGCCCGCCGACGACGGCGCGCCGCCCTCGCCGCGGTCCTCGCCCTGGCCGTGGGGCCGGTGCTGGCGGGGTGCGCGGACCTGCGGGCCGAGCTCGACGACGAGGCGGCGGCCAACCGCCCCGGCGGCGCGGACGCCGCTGGGGAGCGGCGCGCCGTCGCCGGGCCCGTGCGGCCCCCGGTGACCGCGCCGCCGGCCGCGCCGGAGGAGCCCGCCGCCCCGCCGCCCGAGGAGCCGCCCGCCGCGCCCGCGACGGCGAACCCGGACGACCCGGCCGCCCCGCCCTGTGCGGGGGAGGACCTCGCCGTCCGCGTCGCCGGCTTCGACGTGGCGCTGGGCTCGCGCTACCTGCTGCTCGAGGCGACGAACTCGGGCGCCGCCCCGTGCGCGGTGCAGGGGCGGCCCGACCTGGCGTTCCGCCGCGCGTCGGGCACCCGCACCCCGAACGTGACGTTCGAGGCGCGTGCGCCGGAGCCGGCCCGCGTCGTCGTGACCCCCGGCACGCGCGTGCGCGCCGAGCTGCGCTGGCTCGGCATGTCGACGTCCCTCGACCCGGACGTCACGGTGCTCGTCACGGTGCGCGCGGTGCCGGGCGCCGCGGCGGTGGACCTCCCGCTCGACGAGGTCGCCCTCGGCGACGGCACCACGCTCGACTGGGTGGACGTGCTCGACGGCGCCGAGGTGCACGTCGGGCCCTGGGTGCCCGACGTGGAGGGGTGGGCCTGAGCCCCGGTGGGCTACCCTGGTGACGACCCCTCGTGCGGCGTCACCCCGCTCAACCCCCCCAGGGCCGGAAGGCAGCAAGGGCAGGCGGGCTCTGGCGGGTGTGCGAGGGGTCCTCTCGTTCGCCGACGCGGGCGCTGACGCGCGGGCGCCGCCCGGCCCCGACGCGCGCGCGCCGGCCGGGAATGCGCGGCCCCGCCGTCGACCTTGATCGGGACATGACCACCTACGCCGTCACCGGATCCACCGGCCCCTTCGGCCGCACCGCGATCGCGACCCTCCTCGCCCACGGCGTCGCCCCCTCCGACGTCGTCGCCGTCGCCCGCACGCCTGCGAAGGCGGCGGACCTCGCCGCGCGCGGGGTCGCCGTCCGCGAGGGCGACTACGACCGGCCGGCGACGCTCGGGCCCGCGCTCGCCGGCGTCGACCGCGTGCTGCTCGTCTCCGGCTCGGAGATCGGCAACCGGGTGGCCCAGCACTCGGCCGTGGTCGAGGCGGCGGCCGCCGCGGGCGTGGCCCGGATCGCCTACACCTCGGTGCTGCACGCCGACGGCACCCACCTGCTCGCGCCGGAGCACAGCGGCACCGAGCAGGTGCTCGAGCGTTCCGGCCTGCCCTTCTCGATCCTGCGCAACGCCCTCTACACCGACGTGTTCGTCGGCCGGTACGCGCAGGCCGTGGCGCAGGGCGCCGTCGTGCACGCCGGCGGCGACGGCCGCATCGCGGCGGCGACGCGCGCGGACCTCGCTGAGGCCGCCGCCCTCGCCCTCCTGCACGACGACGGCCCCTCCTCGGTGCGCGAGCTCGCCGGCGAGGCGTTCACCTA
>JAAZAC010000008.1 GCA_012514545.1 Actinomycetales bacterium
ACATGTCCCGCGCCTGGTACTCGAACAGGTCCACCTGGTCGGTCCTCCCTCTCGCGGGCACGGCGCCCGTCGTCGCGGGCTCGTGGCCCGCGGGTGTCGGCTCCATCGTCGGCGCGATAGATGCTAGCCGCGCGCCGGGGATATCTTCACATCGAGAGATCTTGGTGGCCCGGCGTGCCCGTGGTGCGGACGCGCGGGGCCGGCGGGCCGCGCCCGGGCCGCGGTCAGAGCTTCGTCACCGGCGAGTAGCGCAGCAGCAGGCGCTTGGTGCCGTCGGACCCGAAGTCGATCTTCGCGACCGCGTTCGGCCCGCTGCCCTCGAGCCCGACGACGACGCCGAGCCCGTAGGAGTCGTGCGTCACCTTGTCCCCGACCTCGAGGGAGGGTGCGTCGACGGGCCGGCGGCCCGAGCCGAACGAGGGCGTCTGCGCGTCCCGCGGCGCGCCCGTCGGCCGGCCCGTGCCGGACCGCGCCGGCGCGGCCGTGCGCGTGCTCACCGGCCCGGAGCGGCCCACGGATCCGGTCCGCGCGGAGCCGCCCCACGCCGAGGCGCCCCCGCCCCAGCCGCTCCCGGCCCGCCGCAGCGCCTGCATGCTCGACTCCCGCCGGCGCCAGTCGACCAGCTCGTCGGGCAGGTCCTCGAGGAACCGGCTCGCGGGGAACTCGTTCGGCACGCCCCACGCGGTGCGCACCGCGGCCCGCGAGATGTACAGCCGCTCGCGCGCGCGGGTCAGCCCGACGTACGCGAGGCGTCGCTCCTCGGCGAGCTGGTCCGGGTCCGCGAGCGACCGCATGTGCGGGAACGTGCCGTCCTCCCAGCCCGTCACGAACACCACGGGGAACTCCAGGCCCTTCGCGGTGTGCAGCGTCATGAGCGTCACGGCGCCCTGGTCGGCCGGCGCGGGGCCCCCCTCGGCGGCCACGACGTCGGCGTCGGGGATCTGGTCGGAGTCGGCCACGAGGGACACGCGCTCGAGGAAGTCGGCGAGGTCGCCCTCGGGGTCGCTCTGCTCGAACTCGCTCGCCACCGCGTGCAGCTCGGCGAGGTTGTCCACGCGCGAGGCGTCCTGGGGGTCGTCGCTCGCCCGCAGCTCGGCGAGGTAGCCCGTCCGGTCGAGCACCGCGCCCAGCACCTCGGCCGGCCCGGCCTCGGCGGCCAGCTCGCGCAGCCCCGCCAGGAGCGCCGCGAACTCGGCCAGCGGCCGCAGCGCGCGCGGCGACAGCCCCGGCACCTCCTCGACGCGCTCGAGCGCGGCCCCGAACGAGATCCGCTCCCGCTCGGCGAACGCCGCGATCATCGCCTCCGACCGGTCCCCCAGGCCGCGCCTCGGCACGTTGAGGATCCGGCGCACGTTGACGTCGTCGTCGGGGTTGACGATGGCCCGCAGGTAGGCGATGGCGTCCTTGACCTCGCGCCGCTCGTAGAAGCGCGTCCCACCGACCACCTTGTACGGCAGGCCGACGCGGATGAGCACCTCCTCGAGCGCGCGCGACTGCGCGTTCGTCCGGTAGAACACCGCGACGTCGCCGGGCCGCACGCCGTGCTCGTCGCCGAGGCGGTCGATCTCCTCCGCGACGAACCGCGCCTCCTCGTGCTCGTTGTCCGCGACGTACCCGACGATCTGCGGCCCCGCGCCCGCCGCGGTCCACAGCCGCTTCTCCTTGCGCCCGGGGTTCTTCGCGATGACGGCGTTCGCGGCCGAGAGGATCGTCTGCGTGGAGCGGTAGTTCTGCTCGAGCAGGATGGTCCGCGCGTCGGGGTAGTCCGCCTCGAACTCGAGGATGTTGCGGATCGTCGCGCCGCGGAACGCGTAGATGGACTGGTCCGCGTCGCCGACCACCGTCAGCTCCGCGGGCTCGGCCGCGGTCTCGCCCGAGCGACCCACGAGCTCGCGCACCAGCACGTACTGCGCGTGGTTCGTGTCCTGGTACTCGTCCACGAGCACCTGGCGGAACCGGCGCCGGTAGTGCTCGGCGACCGCCGGGAAGGCCTGCAGCAGGTTGACGGTCGTCATGATGAGGTCGTCGAAGTCCAGCGCGTTCGCCGCCCGCAGCCGCTCCTGGTAGCGCGTGTAGACCGCGGACAGCACCTCGTCGAACTGGTTCGCCGCGCCCGAGGACGCCCCCGACGTCCGCGCGTACGTCTCGTGGTCGACGAGCTCGTCCTTGAGGTTCGAGATCCGGTGCGCGAGGCCCTTGACCGGGAACTTCTTCGGGTCGAGGTCGAGCTCGCGGACGACGAGCGTGAGCAGGCGCTGGCTGTCCGCGGCGTCGTAGATGGAGAACGACGAGCGCAGCCCGAGGGTGGCGTGCTCCCGGCGCAGGATGCGCACGCACGCCGAGTGGAACGTCGAGACCCACATCGCGCGCGCGGCGGGCCCCACGAGCTGCTCGACGCGCTCGCGCATCTCGCCGGCCGCCTTGTTGGTGAACGTGATGGCCAGCACCTCGCCGGGCCGCACCTGGCGGGTCGCGAGCTTGTGCGCGATGCGGTGCGTGAGCACGCGCGTCTTGCCCGACCCGGCGCCCGCGACGATGAGCAGCGGCGACCCGGAGTGCAGCACGGCCTCGCGCTGCTGCGGGTTCAGCCCCTCGAGGAGCGCGTCCGCGCGGGCACGGTCCTCGGCGGCGCGCGCCGCGGCGCGCTCGGCGCGCGCGAGCGCCTCCTCGTCCTCCTCCCGCGGGGGGACGACGGCGGGCAGGCGGGCCTCGGCGGGCACCCGCGCGTCGGCGCGCACGGGCAGGTCGGGGAAGAGCGTCATGGCCCCACCAGCCTAGGCGGCGCCGGGGACTCCTCCGCGCCCCGGCGACCGGCCGGCGGTCCCGCCGACGACGCCGCCCGCTACGCCCGGACGGCGACCGCGCCCTGCAGGCGCCGGGACGTCTCGGCGAGCTCGCGCACGGCCGCGCGGATCGCCTCGATGTCGCCCATCGTCCGCTCCGCCGAGCGCCCGACCTCGTCGAGCGCGCTCGCGATCTGCCGCCCGCCGTCGGCGGCCTGCGAGACGCTCGCCGCCATCGCCGACGTCGTCGCGGTCTGCTCCTCGACGGCGCCCGCGATCGTCGTCTGGAAGTCGCTGATGCGGGTGATGATCTCCCCGATCCGGGCGATCTCGTCAGCGGCCTGCCCGACGGCGGACTGGATGGCGTCGACGCGCGCCGCGATGTCGCCGGTGGCCCGGGCGGTCTCCTGGGCGAGCTCCTTGACCTCGCCCGCGACGACGGCGAACCCCTTGCCGGCCTCGCCCGCGCGGGCCGCCTCGATGGTCGCGTTGAGCGCGAGGAGGTTGGTCTGCTCGGCGATCTGCGTGATGACGCGCACGACGGTGCCGATCTCGGCGCTGGACTCCCCGAGCGTGGCGACCGTGCGGTTGGTCGCCTCGGCGGCCCGCACGGCCTCCGCGGCGATGCTCGCGACCTCGTGCGCGTTGCGGGCGATCTCCGCGATCGACGCGTCCATCTGCGTGGTGCCGGAGGCGACCGCGTCGATGCCGGCGCTGACCTCCTGCGCGGACGCCGTCACCTGGACCGTCTGGCTCGCGGTGCCCTGCGCCTCCGCGGCGAGCGCGTCGCCGGCCTGCACGAGCCGGGCCGCCGCCTCGTCGAGGTCGGCGACCGCCTCGACGACGCCGCCGGCGAGGGCGGCCGCGCGGTCGAGCGTGCCGTTGAGCGCGACGGCGAGCCGCTCGAGCTCGGTGCGGCCCGCGCCCTCGGGCAGCCGCGTGGAGACGTCGCCGCTCGCGAGCACCTCGGTGGCCCGGTGGATCGGGCGCACGATGCTGCGCCGCACGAGCCACGTGGCCGCCCCGACGACGGCGAGCACCGCGAGCCCCGTGAGCAGGAGCGTGCGCGCCTCGGCCATCGCGGTCGCCCGCACGTCGTCGACGTACACGCCGGAGCCGATCACCCAGCCCCACGGCTCGTACCCGGCGACGTAGGAGATCTTCGGCTGCGGCGCCTCCGCGCCCGGCTTGGGCCACTGGTACGCGACGAACCCGGCGCCGTCGGCGCGCACGACGTCGACCATCTCGAGGAACAGGTGCGTGCCGTCCGGGTCGACGTCGTCGGACAGGTCGGTCCCGTCCAGCTCGGGCTTGAACGGGTGCATGACCATCGTCGGGGTCATGTCGTTGATCCAGAAGTACTCCTCGCCGGAGTAGCGCAGCTCGCGGACCGCCGCGATGGCCGCCTCCTGCGCGGCCGCCGTCGTCATCCGGCCCGCGTCGGCCTCGCGGCCGAAGTGCTCGACGACACCGAGGGCCGTCTCGACGACGGCGCGCGTCGCGTCCCGCCGCTCGGTCATGATCCGGGCGTCCGCGCGCAGCGACGCGAGCACGCTGACGACGGCGAAGCCGGCCGCGAGCAGCACGAGGACGACGCCGAGCTTCGCGGCGATCGAGGACGAGCGACGAACCATGCGGGGCCTCCGGGGGACGAGCGCACCTGCTCGATCGACCCGATCGGCCCGGGTCTGAGGCGTTTCGCGCCCCGGGCGGTCCCGGGACGCCTCGGGGAGCGCTCAGAGGAGGCGCCGCGCCGCCGCCCAGCGGGTCAGCTCGTGCCGCGAGGACAGCTGCAGCTTGCGCAGCACCGCGGACACGTGCGTCTCCACGGTCTTGATCGAGATGAACAGCTCGGAGGCGACCTCGCGGTAGGAGTAGCCGCGCGCGATGAGCCGCATGACCTCCCGCTCGCGGGCAGAGAGGCGGTCCAGCTCGTCGTCGCCGGTGGCGATGTCGCCGGCCGCCGCGCCGAACGCGTCGAGCACGAACCCCGCCAGCCGCGGCGAGAACACGGCGTCGCCGCCCGCCACGCGGCGGATCGCGT
>JAAZAC010000076.1 GCA_012514545.1 Actinomycetales bacterium
CCACCGTCATGAGCAACCTCGGCCTCATCCGCGCGATGGAGGCAGCCGGTATCACCGTCGTGCAGGCCGGAGTCGGCGACCGCTACGTCCTCGAGGAGATGCGCCGCGGCGGATTCTCCCTCGGCGGTGAGCAGTCCGGCCACGTCATCCTCTCCGAGCACGCCACGACCGGTGACGGTGTGCTCACCGGCCTCATGCTCGCCGCCCGCGTCGCGGGGACCGGCCGGTCGCTCGCCGAGCTCGGCGCCGCGATGACCCGCATGCCCCAGGTCCTCATCAACGTCAAGGGCGTGGACAAGCACCGCGTCGACGGCGACGCAGGTGTGCAGGCAGCCGTCTCCGAGGTGGAGACCCTGCTCGCGGACGAAGGGCGGGTCCTCCTGCGCAAGTCCGGCACCGAGCCCGTCGTGCGGGTCATGGTCGAGGCGTCGACGCACGAGCAGGCGCAGGAGTCCGCCGAGCGGCTGTCGGTCGTCGTCCAGGAGCGCCTCGCGCTCTGACGGTTCCCGCGCCGGGCGGTGCGCCTCAGACCGCCGGCGTGTCGAAGAAGGACCGCCGTGACGTCGCCCGGTCCGCCTCGTCGAGCACCCAGAAGTCGGCGAAGCCGACCCGGGCGGCACTGCCGTCCTTGAGCGTCCCGACGAAGCGGCCGTGGACCGCCACCCGGCGCCCTTCGACGACGACCTCGTCGAGCTCGTGACGGCCGTCGGCGATGACCCGCTCGCCGCCGTAGAACTCGGCGAGCGCCGCCCTTCCCTCCATCGGGGCGTAGCCGGGTCGGTGGTAGACGGCGTCCTCGGCGAAGCAGCCGACGACGCCGTCGACGTCACCGGCGTCGACGAGCTCGTAGTAGCGGCGCGCCGCCGCCTCCGCGCTCACGCGACGATCTCGCGGCCGAGCGCCGCCGAGGCGCGCTGCAGGGCCGCCGCGACCGGCGTGATGCCCTGGGCCTCACCGGTCTCGAGCAGCCCGGTGACGCGCTCGCCGATGCGGTCGATCGCGGCGAGGGTCTCCGGCTCGCTCCAGCCGGCGACCCCGCCGTGCACCTGGACGACGCCGCCGGCGTTGGCGACGAAGTCCGGCACGTAGGTGATGCCGGCCGCGCGCAGGGCTTCGGCGCACCCGGGCTCGTCGAGGGTGTCGTTGGCCGCGCCGGCGATGATCCGCGCCGGTATCCGCTCGAGGGTGTCCCGGGTGACGACGCGGGCGACCGCGCACGGGGAGAAGACATCGGCGTCGTGGAAGGGCGCCGCGTCGGCGGCGACCGTCGCGCCACCGAGCTCGCGGGCCAGCTCCTCCGCCCGGGCCGTGTCGACGTCGGCGACCGTCAGTCGCGCGCCGTCGGCGTGGGCGAGCCGGGCGACCTCGGCGCCGACGCTGCCGACGCCCTGGACGACGACGTGGAGGCCGGACAGACCCCCTTCGCCGTGGTGGTGGACCGCGGCGGCGCGCATCGCGGCGTGCACCCCGCGGGCGGTGAAGGGGGAGGGGCTGACCTCGTCGCAGAACGCGCGGGCGCCGCCGTCGTCGCGGATGGCCTGCATGTCCTCGAGGAGGGTGCCCATGTCGACACCGGGCACGTAGGTGCCAGCCGTGCGGGCGATCATCTCGCCGAAGCGCGCGAAGAGGGCGCGGCGCTCCGTCGAGCCCGGGGCGGGGGCGGCGCCCTCGAGCATGACGACGGACTTGGCTCCGCCGTAGGGCAGCTCGGCCAGCGCGTGCTTGAGGGTCATCGCAGCGGCGAGGCGCTGCGCCTCGCGCGCGGCGGCCTCGGTGGACGGGTAGGCGCGGTAGCGCACTCCGCCGAAGCCGGGGCCGAGGGTCGTGTCGTCGATCGCGATGACGGCGCGCAGGCCGACGCGGTCGTCGCGGCAGGTGATCGTCTGCTCGCTCGCCCAGGGTTCGGCGATGAGCTCGGACGTCGGGGTGGGGGTCGTGACGGTGGTCATGCTCCCCATGGTGACAGGGGCCGTGTGACCCCCGTCACCCGGGGCCGGGCGCAGGTCGCCGGCTCAGAAGTGCTGCTGCAGCAGGCCCGTGTCGACGTCGTAGACGAAGCCGCCGACCTTGGCGCGCTCGCCGATGAGCGGGTGGGTGCGCACGGCCGCGACGTCCTGGCGCAGGGCGTCGATCTGGTCGTGGACGACGTGGAATCCCTGCCACGACGCGTCCTGGCCGGCGGAGGCGCCGACCTTGGCGCGCAACTCGTCCTCGGAGGCGCTGCCCATCGCGCAGCGCGTGTGCGGGACGACGAGGATGCGCTCGACCTTGAGCAGGTGCACGCCGAGGACGAGCGCCTCGAGCGCGGCCGCGGTGACGCGCCCGCCCGGGTTGCGGAAGATCTTGGCGTCGCCGGGCGCCAGGCCGAGCATGCCGAGCGGGTCGATCCGGCTGTCCATGCAGGTGACGATGGCGACGCCGGCGTGCGCGATGCCGTCGAACCCGCTGAGCGAGAAGCTCTCCGAGAAGGTCTGGTTTGCGGCGATCAGGTCCGCGAAGTCTTCGGGGGCCGAAGGGGAGGCGGGCATCAAGGTTCCTTTCGCAGTGGTCCTTGCAATGTAGACCCGGCGGCGCGACCCCCTTCGTCGGCCCGGGTGAGCGGTCCGTCACGAAACCGTCGCGGAGGTGAACTCGCCACGTCACAAACGTGGCACACACCACATCCGGGGTGTAGACAGATCCATGGGAGGCGACGTCGGCGACCCCGCGGACGTCGCGTCCCGGACGAAGGGAGCGACG
>JAAZAC010000077.1 GCA_012514545.1 Actinomycetales bacterium
AGGTCTACGGCGTGACGCGCGAGCGCATCCGCCAGATCGAGTCGAAGACCATGTCGAAGCTGCGCCACCCGAGCCGCTCGCAGGTCCTGCGCGACTACCTCGACTGAGCCGCCGCGCCGGCGGGTCGTCGGCAGGCCGGGCCGGGTCGGCGCCGGGTCCCGTCGGCCGCGACCGGGCTCAGGCCGGGCCGGCGAACACGGTGAGCTCGGCGACGAGCCACGTCGCCGCGGCGAGCAGCGCAAGGCCGAGCTCGAGCAGCATGCCGAGCGCCGTCATCCGGATCGCCAGCCAGGCCGACGCCCACGCGGCGGTGGAGTCCCGCAGGCGGCGGTACTCGAGGAGGTAGAGCGCGGCGGGGAAGAACACGAGCAGGCCCACCACGGGCAGCACGAAGAAACCCACGAGGCCCGCGAGCCCCGCCACGACGAGCGTCGAGCGCGGCACGCCCGACGCCGCCACGCGCCGTCCCGGGACGAGGTAGCTCGCCGACCACCCGGCCGCGAGCAGCACGAGGACGACCCCGAGCACGAGCCACGCCCAGCCGCCCGTGTCGAACGCCCACACGAGCACCGCGACGGCGATGATCGCCGACCCGGGCAGCACGGGCAGGACGATGCCCACGAGGCCGACGAGGATCGCGATCCCGACGCCGATCGCCACCAGGTCCATCGGCTCGCCTCCTGGGGTCTGGTCCTGCGTCGGGCGGCGCCCGGGCGGCCCGCGCGTCAGCGTACGGCCCCGGACGCGACGAGGCCCGGCCGCGTGGGCCGGGCCTCGTCACACGTCGTGGGTCAGCGTGCGGGCGTGCCGTGCTCCTCGAGGAGGCGCTCGGTCTCGTCCTGCACGTGGAGGGCGACGTCGGCGAACGCGGACGCGTGCCGACGCGCGTGGTGCGCGCAGAAGAGGAGCTCGCCAGTGGCCAGCACCACGCGGACGTACGCCTGCGCGCCGCAGCGATCGCAGCGGTCGGCTGCGGTGAGCGGGGTCGGTGTCGTGGTGGTCACGACTCCATGTAACCATCCGCGGCCGTGGGAAGTCGCATCGGAGGGCGCGGGTTCGCTACCCGCGAAGCGCCCGCGCGGGCGCGGGCGGCCCCGGCCCGGCACGCCTCCACGGGCTCGTGGGCGGCACCGCTTACCCTCATGGGGTGACGAGCACCCTGTCGGAGTCCAGCTACACCGCCCGCCACCTCTCGGTCCTCGAAGGCCTGGAGGCGGTGCGCAAGCGGCCAGGGATGTACGTCGGGACCACGGACTCCCGCGGGCTCATGCACTGCGTGTGGGAGATCATCGACAACGCCGTCGACGAGGCGCTCGCCGGCGTCTGCGACCACATCGAGATCGTCCTGCACGCGGACTCGTCGATCGAGGTGCGCGACAACGGGCGCGGCATCCCCGTGGACATCGAGCCGAAGACCGGCCTCACCGGCGTCGAGGTCGTCTTCACCAAGCTGCACGCCGGCGGCAAGTTCGGCGGCGGGTCGTACACGGCGTCGGGCGGCCTGCACGGCGTCGGCGCGAGCGTGGTCAACGCGCTGTCGGCGCGCCTGGACGTCGAGGTCGACCGCGGGGGCAGGACCCACCGCATGACGTTCCACCGGGGCGAGCCCGGCGTCTTCGACGACCGCGGCGAGCCCAGCCCGGACGCGCCGTTCACGCCGTTCGTCGAGTCGTCCGAGCTCGCCGTCGTCGGCCGCGTGCCGAAGGGCCGCACCGGCACGCGCGTGCGGTACTGGGCGGACCGGCAGATCTTCCCGCCCACCGCCACGTTCTCCTACGACGAGCTCGTCTCGCGGGTGCGGCAGACGACGTTCCTCGTGCCCGGGCTGCGCATGACGGTCCGCGACGAGCGCGGCATGCCGGGGACGCCGGGCGCCGACGGGCCGTTCGAGGAGACGTTCGTCGCCCGCGGCGGGACGGTGGACTTCGTCGACTTCCTCGCGCCGGACACCCCGCTCACGAGCACGTGGCGGCTCGCGGGGTCGGGCACGTTCACCGAGACCGTGCCGATGCTCGACGAGCGCGGCCACCTGACCTCCCAGGAGGTCGAGCGCGAGTGCGAGGTCGACGTCGCGCTGCGGTGGGGCACCGGCTACGACACCGAGGTCCGCTCGTTCGTCAACATCATCGCGACGCCGAAGGGCGGCACCCACGTCGCCGGCTTCGAGCAGGCGCTCGTCAAGACGCTGCGCAAGCAGGTCGAGGCGAACGCGCGGCGCCTCAAGCTCGGCGCGAAGGAGACGGCGGGCGAGCGCATCGAGAAGGACGACGTCATGGCCGGCCTCACGGCCGTCCTCACGGTGCGCCTCGCGGAGCCGCAGTTCGAGGGCCAGACCAAGGAGGTGCTCGGCACGGCGCCCGTGCGGGGCATCGTCGCGCGCGTCGTCGAGCGCGAGCTCACGGCCCTCCTCACGTCCACCAAGCGCGACCACAAGGCCCAGTCGGCCCTGCTGCTCGACAAGGTCGTCGCGGAGATGCGCGCGCGGCTGTCCGCCCGCAAGCAGAAGGAGATCTCGCGGCGCAAGAACGCGCTGGAGACCTCGGCGCTGCCCGCCAAGCTCGCGGACTGCCGCAGCGACGACGTCGACCGCAGCGAGCTGTTCATCGTCGAGGGCGACAGCGCCCTGGGCACCGCCAAGCTCGCGCGGCAGTCGGACTTCCAGGCGCTCCTGCCGATCCGGGGCAAGATCCTCAACGTCCAGAAGGCGTCCGTCACGGACATGCTGAAGAACGCCGAGTGCGCGGCGATCATCCAGGTGATCGGCGCGGGCTCGGGCCGCAGCTTCGACCTCGAGGCCGCCCGCTACGGCAAGGTCATCATGATGACCGACGCGGACGTCGACGGCGCCCACATCCGCACGCTGCTGCTCACGCTCTTCTACCGCTACATGCGGCCGCTCGTGGACGCCGGCCGCGTGTTCGCCGCCGTGCCGCCGCTGCACCGGATCGAGCTGCTCGGCGGGAAGAAGCCCGAGTACCTGTACACGTACTCCGAGGCGGAGCTGCAGCAGACGCTGAAGCGGCTGCAGAGGTCGGGCCGGCGCTACAAGGACGACATCCAGCGCTACAAGGGCCTGGGCGAGATGGACGCCGACCAGCTCGCGGAGACCACGATGGACCCGCGCCGCCGCACGCTGCGCCGGGTCACCGCGAAGGACGCCGCCGCGGCCGAGGCGGTGTTCGAGCTCCTCATGGGGTCCGACGTCGCCCCCCGCCGCGACTTCATCGTCGCCGGGGCGGGCGAGCTGGACCGCGCGCGCATCGACGCGTGACGGGTCGCTAGGTTGGGTCCCGTGAACCCCGAGCCCCTGGCCGTCCGCGCGGACCCGCCTGCGCAGCTCGAGGTCCCCCCGGCCCACCTGGAGCTCTCCTGGCGGCCCCTCCAGCTCGGCGACGTGGACGCGCTGCACGCGCTCGTGGTCGCGGTGGAGGAGGCCGACGGCGCGCCCGTGCGGACGAGCCGCGAGGAGCTCGTGGAGACCCTCTCGGAGCCCTGGCGCGACCTGCTGCGGGACAGCCTGGGGGGCTGGGACGCCGACGGCGTCCTGCGCGCGTACGCGCTGGTCACCGTCCGGCCGGGGGACGAGCACACGATCCGCGCGTTCCTCACGGGCGGGGTGGACCCGGCCTGGCGCGGGCGCGGCATCGGGCGGGCGGTCCTCGCGTGGATGGAGGGCCGCGGCCGGCAGAAGCTCGCCGAGTCCGGCAAGGACGGGCCGGGCCGGCTCGCGGTGTACGTCGACGAGAACGCACGGGACCACCGCCGGCTCTACGCGGCGGCCGGCTTCAGCCCGATCCGCTGGTACACCCAGATGCGGCGCGACCTCAGCCGCCCGCTGCCCGACGCGGTGCCCCTCGAGGGCGTCCGGGTGGTGCCGTGGGCGCCCGAGCTCGACGACGCGGTGCGGCTCGCGCACAACGAGGCGTTCGCGGACCACTGGGGCTCCGAGCCGCGCACGCCCGAGGACTGGCGGCACGGCCCGCACTTCGCGCCGTCCTGGAGCTTCGTCGCGCTCGACGACGCGGGCGAGGTCGTCGGGTACACGCTGTCCGGCCGCTACGACCAGGACTGGCCGGTGCTCGGGTACACGTTCGGCTACACGGACCTGCTCGGCGTGCGCCCGGCGTGGCGCGGGCGCCGGGTGGCGGTGGCGCTGCTGGTGCGCGCGATGACCGCCTTCCGCGACGACGGCATGGCGTACGCGATGCTCGGCGTCGACACGGCGAACCCCTCGGGCGCGCACGGCCTCTACGAGCGGCTCGGCTACGAGTCCGTGCACGGCGAGGTCATGTACAGCGTCGAGATCTGACGCGGTCCGCCCCCCGTTCCGGCCCCGCGGGCGGGGTCGGCCGCACTACCCTCCCCGCGTGACGAGTCCCGCGGTGGTCGCCCGGCGGCGCGTGCCGGTGCCGCCCGTCCTGGCAGGCGCCCTCGGCGTCGCCGGGGTCGTGGTCGCGCTCGCCGTGCCGGCCCGCGCGCCCGAGGCGCCGGCACGCGCGGTGCTCGACCTCTTCGCGGCTCGCGCGTCGGGCTCGTGCGCGGACTACGTGGCGACGACGACGCCGTTCTTCCGCAACGACCCCTACCTCGGCTCGCCGACCTGCGCGGACGTCGCGGCGGACGCCGCCGAGCTCGCGGCGCGGGGGCCGTTCGAGGTCGAGGTCGTGGGCCTGGTGCAGGTGGACGTCGACACGGCCGAGGTCGAGACCGTCGAGCGGTACCGGGTGGGCACCGCCGAGGAGTACGCGATCGCCATGGCCTACCGGACGCAGCTGGTCGACGGCGCGTGGGCCGTCGACCACGTGGACCTCACGGTCCTGCCCGACTGACCCGGGCCTCGCCTCCGGCCTCGCCGGGCGGCGTCAGCCGATCGTGTGCACGGGCGCGGGCAGCGGGCGGCCCGACATGTCGCGCCGCGGGTCCGGCTCGGGCAGCTCGATCGCCTGCCCCGCGGAGCCCGACGCGCGGGCCGGCCCGGGGCCGACCCAGCCGAGGATGATGCCGTCCTCGCCCTTGAGGAACCGGTGCGCCCGGACCCCGCCGGTGGCGCGGCCCTTGCCCGGGTAGGCCGCGAGCGGCGTGACCTTCGCGGTGCCCGCCTGCGTGCCCGGCAGGGCGTCGACGCTGCCCGCCACGGTGACCACGACGGCGTCGTCGGCCTGGTCGGCGCGCACGACGCCGAAGAACGCCACGCGCGCTCCCGCGCCGAGCTTCACGCCCGCCATGCCGCCCGCGCGGCGCCGCTGCGGCCGGACCACCGACGCGGGGTAGTGCAGCAGCTGGGCGTCCGTGGTGAGGAACACGAGCGTGTCGCCGTCCTCGGCGAGCCCCGCGCCGACCACCTCGTCGCCGTCGGCCAGGTCGATGACGTCCCACGCGTCGCCGCGGGGCAGGTCCTCCGGCACGACGCGCTTGACGACGCCGGCCGCCGTGCCGAGCGCCAGGGGCGCCCCGCCGGGGGCGAGCGGGGCCAGGCCGAGCACGCGCTCGCCGGGCGCCAGGTCGAGGACCTCGCTCACGGGCACGCCGCCGGACAGCGACGGCGGCCCGTCGGTCGGCGGGATCGCGGGCAGGTCGAGCACGGACAGGCGCAGCAGCCGGCCGCGCGAGGTGACCGCGCCCACCTCGCCGCGCGCCGTCGTCGGGAGCGAGGCGACGACGACGTCGTGCGCCGCGCGCCGGCCGACCCGGCCGGGCGGGGCGTCGTCGGCGGTCCGGGCGAGCAGGCCGGTGCCGGACAGGAGCGCCCAGCACGGGGTGTCGGCGATCTCGAGGGGCACCGCGGCGGCGGACGCCACCGCCCCGTTCGCGCTCGGGCCCGCGGCGCCGCCGGCGGACTCCAGCAGGATCGTCCGGCGCGGCGTGCCGTAGGTGCGGGCGACCTCGGCCATCTCGTCGGAGACGACCTGGCGCAGCCGCGCGTCGGAGCCGAGGATCTCCTCGAGCTCGGCGATCTCGGCGCGCAGCTCGTCGGCCTCGCGCTCGAGCTCGATCCGGGAGAACTTCGTCAGGCGCCGCAGGCGCAGCTCGAGGATGTACTCGGCCTGGGCCTGCGACAGGTCGAACACCCGCATGAGCCGGTCGCGGGCGATCTCGGCCGTGTCCGAGGACCGGATGACCTGGATGACCTCGTCGATGTCGACGATCGCGACGAGGAGGCCCTCGACGAGGTGGAGGCGCTCCTGCCGCCGCGCGAGCCGGTGCGCGGACCGCCGCCGCACCACGGTGAGCCGGTGGTCCACCCACACCTGGACGAGCTCGCGCAGGCCGAGCGTGCGCGGCTGGCCGTCCACGAGGGCGACGTTGTTGATGCCGAAGGAGTCCTCCATCGGCGTGTGCCGGTAGAGCTGCTCGAGCACGGCGTCGGGGTTGAAGCCGGCGCGCACCTCGATGACGAGGCGCAGCCCGTGCTGCCGGTCGGTGAGGTCGGTGACCGCCGAGATGCCCTGCAGCTTCTTGGCCTGCACGCCCTCCTTGATCTTCTCGATCACCTTCTCCGGCCCGACGCCGTACGGCAGCTCCGTGACGACGACGCCCTTGCGCTTGGGCGTGACGTTCTCGATGCGCGCGGTGGCCCGCGTGCGGAAGGTGCCGCGACCGGTGCGGTACGCCTCGCGGATGCCGTCGAGGCCGATGATCTTGCCGCCGCCGGGCAGGTCCGGGCCCGGCACGAAGCGCATGAGGTCCTCGAGCGTCGCGTCCGGGTGGGCGACGAGGTGCCGGGCCGCCGCGACGACCTCGACGAGGTTGTGCGGCGGCATGTTCGTCGCCATGCCGACGGCGATCCCGGACGCGCCGTTGACCAGCAGGTTCGGGATCGCGGCGGGCAGCACGGACGGCTGCGTGAGCTTGTTGTCGTAGTTCGGGACGAAGTCGACGACGTCCTCGCCGAGGTCCGCGACCATCGCCGTGGCCGCCGGCGCGAGGCGGGCCTCCGTGTACCGCGCGGCCGCGGGGCCGTCGTCGAGCGAGCCGAAGTTGCCGTGCCCGTCCACCAGCGGCAGGCGCAGCGAGAAGGGCTGCGCCATGCGCACGAGCGCGTCGTAGATCGCCGCGTCGCCGTGCGGGTGGAGCTTGCCCATGACGTCGCCGACGACGCGGGCGGACTTCACGTACGGCCGGTCGGGGCGCAGCCCCATCTCCGACATCTGGAACAGGATCCGGCGCTGCACCGGCTTGAGGCCGTCCCGCGCGTCGGGCAGGGCCCGGGCGTAGATGACCGAGTACGCGTACTCGAGGAACGAGCCCTGCATCTCCGTCGCGACATCGACGTCGACGATGGTCTCCTCGACGGGCGTCGGGTCGGTGGGTCCGGTCGGTCGGCGGGCCACGTGCGGGGCACTCCTCGAGGGTCGGGGCAGCCGGGGACGCCCGGCGGACGTCCCATTGTCCCTCGCCCGCGTGCGGGCCCCGCCCCCGACGCGCCAGCGTGGCCGCGGGCGCCGGGCGCCTCGCTAGCCTGGCGGCGTGGCAGACGACGACGCCGGCCGTCCCCCGGGTGCGCCCGCGCACGCGGACCCGGGCTACCCGCTGCACTGGGAGGCCGACGTCGTGCTGCGCGACGGCGGGACCGCGCACGTCCGCCCGATCCGGCCCGACGACGCGGACGCCCTGCAGGCGTTCCACGTCGGCCAGTCGGCGCGCTCGACCTACCTGCGGTTCTTCGCCCCGCTCGAGCGGCTTCCCGAGGCCGAGCTGCACCGGCTCACGCACGTCGACCACCACGACCGCGTGGCGCTCGTGGCCGTCGCCGAGGACGACGAGCCGGGGGAGGGGACCGCGGGGCGGCCGGACCGCCGTCGGGAGCGGATCATCGCGGTGGGCCGCTACGACAGGACGGGGCCGGGGACGGCGGAGGTCGCGTTCAACGTCGCGGACGCCCACCACGGCCGCGGGCTGGGCTCGGTCCTGCTCGAGCACCTCGCCGCGGCCGCCCGCGAACGGGGGATCCACCGCTTCACCGCCGAGGTGCTGCCGCAGAACGGCCGGATGCTCGCCGTGTTCCGGGAGGCCGGGTACGCCGTCGAGCAGCGGCTCGACGACGGCATCGTCTGGGTGTCCTTCGACGTCGACCCCACGGAGCGGTCGCTCGCGGTGATGGCGGACCGGGAGCACCACGCGGAGGCGCGCAGCGTGCTCGGGCTGCTCACGCCGTCGTCCGTGCTCGTCGTCACCGACCCGGCGGCGCCCGACCACGCCGCGGCGTGCGCGGTCGTGCGGCACCTCGTGGAGGCGCCCGGGCACGTGCCCGTCGTGCACGTGGTCGGCTGGCCGGACGCGCCCGACCCCGCCCTGCCGTACCCCGGGGTGCGGGACGTGCCCGGGCCGGTGGACCTGCTCGTGCTGGGCGTCGCGGCACAGCGGTGCGCGGAGGTCGTGCGGGCGTGCGCCCGGCTGCGGCCCCACGGCGTGCTCGTCCTGTCGACGGGGTTCGCCGAGACCGGGCCGGAGGGCCGCGAGCACCAGCGGGCCCTGCTGCGTGCCGCCCACGCCACCGGCGCGCGCGTGCTCGGCCCGGGCTCGTACGGGTTCGTGCGGCACGGCGCCGACGGCGCGCCCACCGTCAACGCGTCGCTCGCCACGCCGGTGCCCGCGCGCGGGCGGCTGGGCCTGTTCTGCCAGTCCGCGCCGATGGCGGTCGGCCTGCTCGCGTCCGCGGGCCGCCGGGGGCTGGGCCTGTCGACGTTCGTGTCGTCGGGGCACCGCGCCGACGTCTCGGGCAACGACCTCATGCAGTTCTGGACCGAGGACGGCCACACCGACGTCGTCGCGGCGTACCTGGAGTCGATCGGCAACCCGCGCAAGTTCGTGCGGGTCGCGCGGCGGCTCGCGGCGGCCAAGCCGGTCGTCGTGCTGACCGCCGGCAGCTCGGGGCACGTCGCGCCGGCCGGCCACGTGCTGCGCGGCACGCGCGTGCCGCGCCGCGTGCTCGACGACCTGCTGCGGCAGTCCGGCGTCGTCCGCGCGACGAGCCAGCACCACCTCCTCGACGTCGCGCAGCTGCTGGTGCACCAGCCGCTGCCCGCAGGCGGCCGCGTCACGGTGGTCGCGGGCTCGGAGCCGATGGCGGCGCTGGTCGCCGAGGCGGCGACGTCGGCGGGGCTCGAGGTCACGTCGCGCCGCGCGATCCTCGCCGCGGGCCACGGCGGGCCGGAGGACCTGGCCCGGCTGGACGCCGACCTCGCCGCCGCGTTCGCCGACCCGGACGGCGACGTCGTCGTGGTCGTCCACGTGCCCACGCTCGGCCCGCCGCACCCGGAGGTGGCGCGCAGCGTCGCGCGGGCCGCGGCGGCGTCGGGCCGGACGACCGTCGCGTGCATCCGCGGCCTCTCCGGCGTCACGGAGGCGCTCACCGCGCCGGGGCCGGACGGTGCCGCGCGCACCGTGCCGGCGTACGCGGCGCCCGAGGACGGCGTGGCCGCGCTCGCCGCCGCGGTCCGCTACGCGCGCTGGCGGTCCGCGGACCACGGCCGGCCGCTCGCGCCGGTGGGCGTCGACCGCGCTGCGGCCCGCCGGGTGGTCGCCGAGGCGCTCGACGGGGCGCGGGAGGGCGCCGTGGTGGCGCTCGACGACGCGCGGGCCGCGGCCCTGCTGGGCGCGTACGGGATCGAGGTCTGGCCGTCGCGCGCCGTCGCGACGGCGGACGAGGCGGTCGCGGCGGCGGACGGGGTGGGCTGGCCGGTCGCGCTCAAGAGCGCCGCCCGCTCGCTGCGGCACCGCGTCGACCTCGGGGGCGTCCGCCTCGACATCGCCGGGCCGGACGCGCTGCGCGACGCGGTCGCGCAGATGGGCCGGGTGGCCGCGGCGCACGGCGCGGCCGACGCCGGGTTCCTCGTCCAGCGGATGGCGCCCGCGGGCGTCGCGTGCGTGGTCCGCTCGACCGAGGACCCGCGGTTCGGCCCGGTCGTGTCCTTCTCGCTCGCGGGCGACGCGCTCCTGCTCGACGACGTCGCGCACGCGGTCGCGCCGCTCACCGACGTCGACGTGGCCGAGCTCGTCCGCAGCGTGCGCGCGGCGCCGCGGCTGCTCGGGCAGGGCGATCTCCCGCCGCTGGACGTCGCGGCGCTGGAGGACGTGCTCGCGCGCGTCGCGGTGCTCGCGGAGGACACCCCGGCGCTTCACGCGCTCGAGCTGTACCCCGTCGTCGTCGGCGAGCGCGGCGCGGCCGTGCTCGCCGCCCGCGTCGAGCTGGCCGAGGCGGAGCGGGCGGACGGGACCCGCCGGGCGCTGCCCGGGTGAGCGCCGCGTGGGCGCCGACCGGCGGCCCCGGCGGAGCGTCGTCGGCCCGGGCCCGCGGGGTGGGAAGATGGCGGACGTGCCCTCCGCCACCCTTCGTCAGAGCCTGGACCTCGCCGGCTACTACCCGGAGCTCGTGGGCGACGTCCTCGACGTCGCCATCGCGGGCGAGGAGGTCGTCGGGCACCTCGTGCACCCGGAGACGACGTTCGACACCGAGGTCCGCCGGCACGTCACCGCGCTCGTGCTCACCCCGACGCGGCTGATCATGGCCCACGTCGACGACCACCACGCGGACGACGGCCGCGCGGAGTCGGCGTCGGCGACCACCGAGGCCGTGCCGCTGAGCGCCGTGCACACCGTCGCGCTCACGCACGTCGTCGGCTCGCCCGAGCGGCACCGCGCCGGCGCCACGCCGACGGAGCTCACGCTCGCCATCGGCTGGGGCGGCGTGCAGCGCGTCGACCTCGAGCCCGCGACGTGCGGCGACCCGGACTGCGAGGCCGACCACGGCTACACCGGCTCGATCACCCCGGACGACGTCGTCGTGCGGATCTCGGCCCAGGCCGAGGGGCGCGACGCCGTGCGCGCCGCCGTCGCGTTCGCCCGCGCGCTCTCCGCGGCGACCGCGCGGTGACCGCCCCGTCGCCGACCGGCGCGCTGCCGGCCCCGCTCGTCGCGCCCGACTACGGCGCCGACAGCCTCGACCGCGTGCTGCCGGCCGCCCTCGGCGCCCTCGGCCTCGTGGCGGCGGGCTCGGTCGCGGCCCGGGAGCGTTTCGGCCTCCCGGCTGCCGACCGGGTCTGCGTCGTGCTCGTCGACGGGCTGGGCCTGGAGCTCCTGCGCGAGCGCGCGGGGCACGCCCCGTTCCTGCGGCGGCGCCTGCCGGACGCGCGCACCCTGACGAGCGGCTTCCCCTCGACGACGGCCACCTCGCTCGGCTCGTTCGGCACGGGCCGGCCGCCGGGCCGCACGGGCCTCCTCGGCTACACCGTGCGCAACCCTGCCACCGGCGGCCTGGCCAACCTCGTGTCCTGGACCGGCCTCGACCCCGCCCCGGCCTGGCAGCGCGAGCCCGCCCTCCTCGCGACGGCCGCCGACGCGGGCGTCGCCGTGACGTCCGTCGGCCCGGCCCGGTTCGCGGGGTCCGGCCTGACGATCGCGGCGCTCGACGGCGGCGAGTACGTGCCCGCCGAGTCCCTCGACGACCGGGTGGCGGCGGCCGCGCGCGCCCTGCGGGCGGCCGACGGGCCCGCGCTCGTCTACCTGTACTGGGGCGACGTGGACAAGGCCGGCCACCACCACGGCTGGCGCTCGCCCGAGTGGGGCGACGCGCTGAGCGAGCTCGACGCCGGCCTCGACCGGCTCGCGCGGACCCTGCCGGCGGGCAGCCTGCTGCTCGTCACCGCCGACCACGGCCAGGTGGACGTCGACCACGACCGCCTCGTCGACGTCGCCGCGACGCCGGAGCTGGCCGCCGACGTCGCGCTCGTCGCGGGGGAGCCGCGCGCGAGCCACGTGCACCTGACGGACGAGGCCCGCGTGGACGCCGAGCGGGTGCGCGACCGCTGGCAGCGGGTGCTCGGCGACGCGGCCCTCGTGCGCACCGGCGCGGAGGCGGTCGCGGCCGGGTGGTTCGGCGAGGTCGCCGAGCACGTGCGCCCGATCGTGGGCGACCTCGTCGTCGCCGCGCTGGGCACGGCCGGCCTCGTCGACTCGCGGACGCAGACGCCGGAGTCGATGCGGCTCGCGGGCATGCACGGCTCGCTCACGCCCGGTGAGATGCTCGTCCCGCTCGTCGTCGTGGGCTAGGAGGTCGGATGGCGGAGCTGGTGTTCTTCAGCGGCACGATGGACTCGGGCAAGTCCACGCTCGCGCTGCAGATGGACCACAACCACGCCGCGGCGGGCCGCGGCGGCCTGCTGTACACGCGCAACGACCGGGCCGGGCAGAGCGTCGTCTCGTCGCGGCTCGGCCTGCGGCACCCCGCGATCGAGGTGACCGACGAGACCGACTTCTGGGACGACGTCGTGCAGCGGCGCACGCGCGGCGAGCGCATCGACTACCTCGTGTGCGACGAGGCGCAGTTCTACACGCCGACGCAGGTGGAGCAGCTCGCCCAGCTCGTCGACGAGATGGGCATGGACGTCTACGCGTTCGGCATCACCGCGGACTTCCGGACGCGGCTGTTCCCCGGCTCCGCGCGGCTCGTCGAGCTCGCGGACCGGGTCGAGGTGCTCCAGGTGCAGACCCTGTGCTGGTGCGGCGCGCGGGCGACCCACAACGCCCGGACCGTCGACGGCGAGATGGTGGTCGAGGGCGAGCAGGTGCTCGTCGGGGACACCGGGAAGCACGCGCAGGTGGGCTACGAGGTGCTCTGCCGGCGCCACCACATGCGGCGCATGACGCGCGCGGTCGCGCGGGCGACCTCCCGCGTGCCGCAGACGCTGCCGGGCCTCGCCGAGGCCTGACCGCGCGGCGCGCCCCGCCCCTGCCGACGGGCCGCGCGGGCCCGGCCCGGGCCGCTACTGCTCGTGCCGGGCGCCGAAGACGATCTCGTCCCAGCTGGGCACGCTCGCGCGCCCGCGACGCCCGCGCCGGCCGCCGTTCTCGGCGGCCGGGCCCGACCCGCCCGGCGTCGCGCCGCGGCCCCCGCCGGGCTCGTGCTCGCCGGCGGCGTGGCCCGCCGGCCGGTCGCCCGCGGCCGGCTCCGGCTTCGTGGGCATCGTGAGCACCCGTGCGTCGTGGGCCTCGTCGGGCCGGGAGGCCGGCGGGTGCGCCGCGGGGACGGTGAGCTCGGGGTGGTCGAAGTCGAACGCGTGCTGCGGGCCGAACCCGGGGAAGTCCTCGTCGTGCTCCGGGTCGACCTCCTGCCGCACGCCCCGCCGCTCCGCGAGGTCCGCGAGGAGCGCGTCGGTCGGCTCCGGCTCGGGCTCGGGCGCCTCGGGCGGGACGTCGACCGAGGCGAGCAGCGGCCGCAGCGCCGCGTCCACCTCGACGTCGAACACCCGGTCCCGCACGGGCGCCAGGTGGCGGCGGATGGGCGCGTCGGGCAGCTCCGTCTCCGACAGCCAGCGGGCCTCGTCGTCGAGCGCGCGGACCTTGCGGGCCGCGGGGTCGTAGCTCCACCGGGCGGACCGCTCGCCGCCGCCCACCGTGAACCGCACCTCGACGGTCCAGGGGCCCGCGCCCGCGCGGTACGCGTCCCACTCGGCGTCGCGCACCTCGCGGGTGGCGAGCCGGTCGGTGACGAGGTCCCCGAGCACCGGGGAGCTCGGGTCGTGCCCGATCCGGGTGGCGCGCGCCTGCTCGGCGACGTACTGGCGCTCCGCGACCACGGGGCCGTCGTAGCGGCGCACGATCTCCACGGGCATGCCCGAGGCCTCGGCGATCTCCTCGGCCGTCTCGCCGGCGCGCACGCGCGCCTGGATCTCCCGCGGCGTCAGCCCGGCGGCCTCGGCGCGCGCCTGCTCGAGCTGCGGGCGGTCCCGCCGGACGGCGGCGCGCAGCGCGTCGTCGATGCGGACGCGGAACCGCTGCCCGTCCGCCCCCTCGAGGACGACGTGCTCGCCGTCCTCGTCCAGACCCACGAGGGTGAGCTCGCTCATGGCCACCTCCCTCCACCGAGGGTGCCACCCGTTCGGCCGATGCGCGGGGAGGCGGTCCGGTGTGCCGTGCCCCGAAGGCCCCCGCGCCCGGTGCGGGACGGTCCCCACAGGGCCGTCCCGGGGGCGGGACCGTGGGGGTGCGGGAGGATGGGCGGGTGACCGCCCACGCCTCGCCCCCCGCCGACCGTCCCCTGCCCGACGCCGCCCTGCTCGCCGAGCTCGGCGCGATCGCCGAGGACCTCGCCCGCCAGGCGGGCGCGCTCGTGCGCGAGGGCAGGCCCCGCCGGGTGGACGTGGCGGCGACCAAGACGAGCCCGATCGACGTCGTCACGGCGATGGACCTCGCCTCCGAGTCGCTCCTGCGCCGCCTCCTCGCGGAGCGACGGCCCGGCGACGGGATCCTCGGCGAGGAGGAGGGGCTCGACCGGGGCGGCAGCGGGGTGACCTGGGTGATCGACCCGATCGACGGCACCGTGAACTACCTCTACGGGATCCCGGCCTACGCGGTGAGCGTCGCGGCCGTCGTCGGGCCGCCGCGGCCGACGGAGTGGACGGTCGTCGCCGGCTGCGTCCACTCGGTCGCCGACGGGCGCACCTGGACGGCGACGCTGGGCGGCGGCGCCTACGAGGACGGCCGGCGCGTCCGCGTGAACCCGCCCGCGCCGCTCGCCGAGAGCCTGCTCGCCACCGGCTTCGGCTACACCACCGAGCGGCGCCGCGCCCAGGCGCGCGTCCTCGTCGACGTGCTGCCGCGGGTGCGCGACATCCGGCGGATCGGCTCGGCGGCGATCGACCTGTGCCTCGTCGCGTCCGGCGAGGTGGACCTGTTCTACGAGCGCGGGCTGCAGGCGTGGGACCAGGCGGCCGGCACGCTCGTGGCGGCGGAGGCGGGGGCCACCGTCGTCGGGCTGCGCGGCGCCCCGCCGTCGGAGGCGATGACCGTCGCGGGGCCGGAGCCGACGGTCCGCGAGCTCGTCGCCCTCCTCGAGGAGCTGCGTGCCGACACCGACGACGTCGCCGCCGGGGGCGCGGAGGGTCACCCGTCCGGGTGACGCCCGTCACGGCGTCGGGGGACGGAACCGCAGGTCAGGGGCATCGGAAGGCCGACGGCGGGGGAGTGCTCCGGGGACCGCGGCGCGGGATGTGTGCAGGCGCTCGCCGGATGGTGCACAATCACCCCCGCCGCGCGGGAACAAGCCGCGCCTCCCGAGCATTGGGTACCTAGCAGCCCTCCCCACCGACCACGGAGCGACCACGACATGGCAACCGACTACGACGCCCCGCGCAAGACGGACGAGGACCTCGGCGAGGACTCGCTCCAGGAGCTGCAGGCGCGGCGCTCCGACAAGAGCTCGGGCATCGTCGACGAGGACGAGATCGAGGCCGCCGAGGGCTTCGAGCTCCCCGGCGCCGACCTCTCCGGCGAGGAGCTGTCCGTCCGCGTCCTGCCGCGTCAGGCCGACGAGTTCACCTGCAGCCGCTGCTTCCTCGTCCACCACCGCAGCCAGCTCGCGTACGAGAAGGACGGTCAGCTCGTCTGCACCGAGTGCGCCGCCTGACGCTCGGCGACGATCGCTGACGCCAGCCGCTCCGGGCGTCGGCTCGACACCAGCCACGCGGGCGTGGGGTCGCGCGGGTCGGTGACGGGCACCAGCACCCCGCCCCGCACCCACGCGCGCAGGCACGCCCACGTCCGGGCGTCCGAGCCGGGCCCCAGCGCCGCCCGCACGCCCGCGCGGTCCAGCACGACCGGCTCGCCGAGGTCCGCCACCGGGAGGTGGGCCGACCCCGCGCGCAGCTCCCCGCCCGCGACGACGACGGGGGTCGCCACCGCGACGACGGCGGTCGCCGCGGCCACCAGCCCCACGGCGGCGCCGAGCGCGGCGGCGCCCGGCCCCACCGGCAGCAGCACGACGGCCCCCACGAGCGCGGCGACCGGGACGAGCGCCCAGCCGAGCGGGCCGGGCCAGAGACGTTCGGCGTGGCGCGCCGCGGGACTGCTCATGCGCCCAGCATGGCAGCGCCGCGGGCGGCGCGGCACGCGTGGGCGGCCGATGTGCCGGCGCCCCCGCGGCTAGAGTCGCGTCGTGATCGACGACACCGGTCCCGAGGTGCTGCTCGTCATGCTCGACGACGAGCTGCCCCCGCCGCGGTACGCGCACCCCGGCGACGCGGGGGCCGACCTCGTCACCGCCGTCGACGTCGTGCTGCCGCCCGGCGGGCGCGCGACCGTGCCGACGGGCGTGCGGATCGCCCTGCCGGACGGCTACGCCGCGTTCGTCCACCCCCGCTCCGGCCTCGCGGCGCGCCACGGGGTCACCGTGGTCAACGCGCCCGGCACCGTCGACGCGGGCTACCGCGGCGAGATCCAGGTGACGCTGCTCAACACCGACGCGGAGCACCCCGTCGAGCTGCGCCGCGGCGACCGGATCGCGCAGCTCGTCGTGCAGCGCGTCGAGCGGGCGCGGTTCGTGCGCGCGGAGCGGCTGCCGGGCTCGCACCGCGGCGAGGGCGGCTTCGGCTCGAGCGGCGGCTGGGGCGAGAAGGACGCGGCGACGCCCGCGGATGCGGCCGGTTCGGCGTCGGACGCATAGGCTCGTGGGTCGGGGTCCGCACGGGGCCCCGGTCGATCGGGAGGCACAGTGGGTTTCCTTCGACGGAGGGCGCGCTCGGCCGAGGCCGAGCCGGACGACGTCGCGGCCCTGTCCGCGGACGACGCGGACCTGGCCGACGGCGAGGACGACGACGCGGCGCCCGCCCGCGAGCGCGGGCCGTGGGACGTCGAGGAGGTCCCCGACCGCGGGGACCGGATCGACGTCGGCGCGCTGTGGCTGCCCCGGCGCGAGGGGATGCAGCTGCGCATGGAGGTCGACAAGACGAGCCGCGCCGTCACGGCCGCCGCGCTCGCGATCCACGGCTCCACGCTGCAGCTCCAGGTCTTCGCCGCGCCCCGCTCGGAGGGCATCTGGGACGAGATCCGGGGCGAGATCGCCGAGTCGGTGACCCGCCAGGGCGGCACCGTCGACGACCTGCCCGGGCCGTTCGGCCGTGAGCTCCTCGCGCGCCTGCCGGTACGGACGGCCGAGGGACGCACCGGGCACCGTCCCGTCCGGTTCCTCGGGTTCGACGGCCCGCGCTGGTTCCTGCGCGGCGTGATCTCCGGCCGCGCCGCCGTGGACCCCGAGAAGGCGCGCGAGCTCGAGGCGGTCTTCGGCGACGTCGTCGTCGTGCGCGGGAACCGGCCGCACGTGCCGCGCGACCTGCTGCCGCTCACCCTGCCCGGGCAGGCGCGCCCCGAGGCGGCCGCCGGCGCGCCGGCCGCGGCCGACGCGTTCGACCCGCTGCGCCGCGGCCCCGAGATCACCGAGGTGCACTGATGACGACGACGCGGCGGGCGCCCGTCGACGCGGGCCTGCGGGGCCTGCGGTCGATCTTCGCCTCGCGGGCCGACCTCGAGGCGAGCGAGGAGCGCGCCGCGTCCGCCCGCAGCGGCTGCGCGGCCGTCGGCGAGCTCGGGGACCGCACGCGCGCCGAGGTCTTCGGCGTGCTGCGCAGCGTCACGTACCAGCCGCGCGAGAACGTCCCCGCCCTCGAGGCCGAGCTCTTCGACGGCACGGGGACCGTGCGGGTCGTGTGGCTCGGCCAGCGGCGCATCGCGGGGATCGAGCCGGGTCGCCGGGTGCGACTGACGGGCTTCGTGTCCCGGTGCGACGGCCACCCCACGATGTACAACCCCCGCTACGAGCTCGCCCCACGGCGCGAGGGGCGCGGGTGAGCCCCGTCCGCCCGCCGACCGACGACGACGCCCCCGTCGCCCCGCCGGCCGCCACCACCGACGCGGACGGCGACGGCGGCGACGCCGGGAGCGCGCCCCCGCCGGCCGCCGGGCGCACCCAGGGCATGGCGGCCGTCCTCGGGGAGGACTTCTCCTTCGCCGACGCCGTCGGCGGCGTGCGCGGGCTCGTCGAGTCCACCGCGCCCGGCCTCGTCTTCGTCGTCGTCTACGTCGTCACGCGGGCGCTGGTCCCGTCGCTGCTGGCGTCCGCGGGCGTCGCGCTCGCGGCGCTCGTCATCCGGCTCGCGCAGCGCACCCCCGTGACCCAGGCGCTGTCCGGCGTCGTCGGGATCGCCGTCGGCGTCGCGTGGGCGTGGTGGACGGGGCGCGCGCAGGACTTCTTCGCCGGCGGGCTGCTCGCGAACGCGGGCTACCTGCTCGCGATGGTGGTGTCCGTCGCGGTGCGGTGGCCCGCCGTCGGCGTCGTCGTCGCGCTGCTGCGCGGGGAGGACATGGCGTGGCGCACGGACCCCGCCCGCGCGCGGGAGCGGCGCCGGTACGTGTGGGCGACGTGGGTGATGGCGGCCGTGTTCGGGCTCCGCCTGGCCGTGCAGGTCCCGCTCTACCTGGCGGGGGAGAGCGCGGTGGGCGCGCTCGGCACCGCCAAGCTCGCGATGGGGCTGCCGCTGTTCGCCGTCGCCCTGTGGATCACGTGGCTGCTCGTGGGGTCGCGAGGAGCTCGTGCAGACCTGCCACGTCCGCGTCCGACCCCGCCACGATGAGCAGCTCGTCGCCCGCCTCGAGCGCGTCGTCCACGCTCGGCGCGATCGGCCGGGCGCCGCGCACGATCGCCGCGAGCACCGTGTCGCGCGGCCACTCGACCTGACCGACGAGGCGCCCCACCATCGGCGAGTCGACCGGGAGCGTGACCTCGAGGATCTCCGCGCCGGACTGGTGGAAGGTGAAGATCTTCACGAGGTCGCCGATGGCGACCGCCTCCTCGACCATCGCGGTCATGATCCGCGGGGTCGAGACCGCGACGTCCACGCCCCACGCGTCGTCGAACATCCACTCGTTCTTCGGGTTGTTCACGCGCGCGACCGTGCGCGGCACGCCGAACTCGGTCTTGGCGAGGAACGACACGACGAGGTTGACCTTGTCGTCGCCGGTCGCCGCGACGACGACGTCGCACGAGGCCACGTCCGCCTGCTCGAGACTGGACAGCTCGCACGCGTCGGCGAGCAGCCAGTCGGCCTCCGCGACGGACGCGACGCGCATCGCGCTCGGCTGGCGGTCGATGAGCGTGACCTGGTGGCCCGAGGCGAGGAGCTCGGTGGCGATGGACCGGCCGACGGAGCCGGCGCCCGCGATGACGACGCGCATCAGTCGGCCTCCGGGGCGGGCGCGCGGGTGAGCACCCGCTCGACGCGGGGCAGGTCCTCGGCGAGCACGAGCATGTGCACGACGTCATGCTCCTGGAGCACGGTCTCGGCCTGGGGCAGCATGCCGTCGCCGAAGCGGGTCAGGTACGCCAGGCGCGCGCCGGTCGCGGCCTCGAGGTCCGCGGCGGGCCGGCCGAGCCAGCCCGGGTGCACGTCGACCTGGGCGAGCACGATCCGGCCCGAGGCGTCCCGGTACTCGTCGGTCGCGCCCATCGGCAGCATGCGGCGCAGCACCTGGTCGGCGGTCCAGCGGACGGTCGCCACGGTCGGGATGCCGAGCCGCTGGTAGATCTCCGCGCGGTGCGGGTCGTAGATGCGCGCGACGACGTTCGGCACCCCGTAGGTCTCCCGCACGACGCGCGCCGAGATGATGTTGGAGTTGTCGCCGTCGGAGACGGCGGCGAAGCCGTAGGCGTCCTCGATGCCCGCCTGGACGAGCGTGCCCCGGTCGAACCCGAGGCCCGTCACCTTCTTGCCGCTGAACTCGGCGTCGAGGCGGCGGAAGGCGTCCGGGTTCTGGTCGATCACCGCGACGGAGTGCCCGCGGTCCTCGAGCGTCTGGGCCAGCGTGGCGCCCACCCGCCCGCAGCCCATGATGACGAAGTGCACGTCTGCTGACGCTACACCGGCGCGGCCTGCGCGGACGCACGCCCGCTCCCGGCGGCGGGCCTAGCATGGGCTCCCGTGTCCGACATCGCCGGCGCTGCGAAGCGCCTGCTGCTCGGTCGCCCCTTCCGGAGCGACCGCCTGAGCCGCACGCTCCTGCCGAAGCGGATCGCCTTCCCCGTCTTCGCGTCGGACGCGCTGTCGTCGGTGGCCTACGCGCCCGACGAGATCATCCTCACGCTCTCGATCGCGGGCGTGGGCGCCGCGCTGCTCTCGCCGTGGGTCGGCGTGGCGGTCGTGGTGGTCCTCCTCGTCGTCGTCGCGTCCTACCGGCAGAACGTGCACGCCTACCCGTCCGGCGGGGGCGACTACGAGGTCACGACGACGAACCTCGGGCCCCGCGCGGGGCTGGGCGTGGCCTCGGCGCTCCTCGTCGACTACGCGCTGACGGTCGCGGTGTCGATCTCCTCGGGCGCGCAGTACGCCGCGTCGGCGATCCCCGCGCTGCGGGGGCACGAGGTGGCGCTCGCGCTCGGGCTCGTCGGGCTCCTCATGCTCGTCAACCTCCGCGGCGTGCGGGAGTCGGGGCGGTTCTTCGCGATCCCCACCTACGTCTTCATGGCCGCGGTCGGCAGCCTCGTGGTGACGGGCGCGGTCCGCTCGCTGCTCGGCGGGCTCCCGGAGGCGGAGAGCGCGGCCCTCGACGTCGCGGCGCGGCCGGGGTTCTCCGAGGGCCTCGTCGGGCTCGGCGGTGCGCTGCTCGTGCTGCGGGCGTTCGCGTCGGGCAGCGCCGCGCTCACCGGCGTCGAGGCGATCAGCAACGGCGTGCCCAGCTTCCGCAAGCCGAAGAGCCGCAACGCCGCGACGACGCTGGCGCTGCTCGGCGCCGTGTCGGCGACGTTCCTCATGGCGATCCTCCTGCTCGCGCGGGCGACGGGCGTGCGGTACGTGGAGGACCCGGCCTCCCAGCTCCTGCGCGACGGCGTCCCCGTGGGCGAGGACTACGTGCAGCACCCGGTGCTCGGCCAGCTCGCGGACGCGGTGTTCGAGGGCGCGCCCGTCGCGTTCCTCCTGCTCACGGTCGCGACGGGGCTCATCCTCGTGTTCGCGGCGAACACCGCGTTCAACGGCTTCCCGGTGCTCGGCTCGATCCTCGCGCGCGACGGCTACCTGCCGCGCCAGCTCCACACGCGCGGCGACCGGCTCGCGTTCTCCAACGGGATCGTCACGTTGGCGGTGGGGGCCGGCGTCCTCATCTGGGCGTTCGACGCGCGGGTGACCCGCCTCATCCAGCTCTACATCGTGGGCGTGTTCGTCTCGTTCACGCTCAGCCAGCTCGGCATGGTGCGGCACTGGAACGTGCGCCTGCGCACCGAGCCGGAGGGCCCGGAGCGGCGGGCGATGCTGCGCCGCCGGGCGGTCAACGTCGTCGGGCTCGGGCTGACGGGGACGGTGCTCGTCGTCGTGCTCGTGTCGAAGTTCACGCACGGCGCGTGGATCGCCGTGCTCGCCATGGCCCTCGTCTACGTGGTCATGGCGGGCGTGCGCCGGCACTACGACCTCGTGGCCGCCGAGCTCGCCCTCGGCGACGACCCCGCCGCGGCGCGGGCGCTGCCGAGCCGGGTGCACGCCATCGTGCTGCTCGCCCGGCTGCACAAGCCCGCCATGCGGGCGCTGGCCTACGCGCGCGCGACGCGCCCGAGCGTGCTCGAGGCGGTCACCGTGAACGTCGACCCGGAGGCGACCGAGGCCCTGCGCGAGCAGTGGGAGGCGCTCGACGTGCCCGTGCCGCTGCGCGTGCTCGACTCCCCGTTCCGCGAGATCACACGGCCCGTGCTCGGGTACGTCAAGTCCATCCGGCGGGAGAGCCCGCGCGACCTCGTGGTCGTGTACGTGCCCGAGTACGTCGTGGGGCACTGGTGGGAGCAGCTCCTGCACAACCAGAGCGCGCTGCGGCTCAAGAGCCGGCTGCTGTTCACGCCGGGCGTGGTGGTGGCGAGCGTGCCGTGGCAGCTCGCGTCCTCGGCCGTCCAGGCGCCCGACGGCGGACCCGCGGTCGAGAAGTGACGATCCGTCTCGAGGTGGGCCCCGTCGCGCACGGGGGGCACTGCGTCGCGCGGCACGAGGGCCGGGTCGTGTTCGTCCGGCACGCGCTGCCCGGCGAGGTCGTCGAGGCCGAGCCGACCGAGGCCGACCCGGGCGCGCGGTACTGGCGCGCCGACGCCGTGCGGGTGCTCGAGCCGAGCCCGGACCGCGTGCCGTCGGCGTGGCCGGCCGCCGGGCCGGGCGGTGTCGGGGGCGCCGAGCTGGCGCACGTGGCGCTGCCGGCGCAGCGGGCGTGGAAGGCGGCCGTGCTCGCCGAGCAGCTGCGCCGGCTGGCGCGCGAGGAGCGCGACGTCGTCGTGGAGCCCGCGCCGGGGGAGACGGACGGGCTGGGCTGGCGCACGCGCATCGAGCTGGCGACGGACGCCGAAGGCCGGGCCGGGATGCACCGGTACCGCTCGACGCAGGTGGTGCCGCTGGACGACATGCCCCTCGCCGTCGGGCCGATCCGCGGGCTGGGGCTCTTCGACCGGCGGTGGCCGGCGGGCTCGCGGCTCACCGCCGTCGCGCCGGTGGGCGGCGACCGCCCGCTCGTGCTGGTCGACGGCGTCCCGTGGACCGCGTCGGGGCCCGACCGGCGGCCGAACGCCCGGACGTCGGTGCGCGAGGTCGCGGAAGTCGCGGGGCGGCGGCACGTCTGGCGCGTCGCGGCCGACGGGTTCTGGCAGGTGCACCGGGCTGCGCCGACGGTGCTCGCCGAGGCCGTGCTCGCGGCGGTGGGGGACCGCCCCGGGGCGACGGTGCTCGACCTGTACGCCGGTGCGGGGCTGCTCACCGTGCCCCTCGCGGAGGCGGTGGGGCCGTCCGGCACGGTCGTCGCGGTCGAGGGCGACGCGCGCGCGGTGAAGGACGCCCGGCGCAACCTGCACGCGGCGCCGTGGGCCCGGATCCACCTCGGCCCGGTGGCGGACGTGCTGCGCGCCGACGTCGCGCCGCGCGCGGACGTCGTGGTGCTCGACCCGCCGCGCGTCGGCGCGGGCCGGGTCGTCGTGGACCTCGTCGCGGCGCGCCGGCCCGAGCGGGTGGTCTACGTCGCGTGCGACCCCGCGGCCCTGGCGCGCGACGTGGCGTACCTCGCCGGGCACGGCTACCGGCTGGGCGACCTGCGGGCGTTCGACCTGTTCCCGATGACCCACCACGTCGAGGCGGTCGCCACGTTCGAGCGCGGGTGACCGCCGTCGAGCGCGGGTGACCGCCGTCGGGCGGGGGCGCCGCCGCCGGACCGGGGCCGCGCCGCCGGGGCGGGGGCCGCTAGCCTCTCGGCTCGTCGCGCGCGACGCCCGTGCCGGGACCAGGCTGGGACGAGCGGGAGGGCGCCCTGGGGTACGATGTATCTTGACGTCAAGATAAATCGCGGGCGCCGGCGGGCGCGGCAGCGGAGCCGAGCAGAAGGAGTCGTCGTGAGCGTGGACACGTTCCGGTCCAAGGGCGTCCTCGAGGTCGCGGGCACGTCCTACGAGATCTTCCGGCTGTCGGCCGTGCCCGGCCTGGAGCGGCTCCCGTACAGCCTCAAGGTGCTCGCCGAGAACCTCCTGCGCACCGAGGACGGCGCCAACGTCACCGCCGACCACGTGCGCGCCTTCGCCGCGTGGGACCCCCAGGCGGAGCCGACGACGGAGATCCAGTTCACGCCCGCGCGCGTCGTCATGCAGGACTTCACCGGCGTGCCCTGCATCGTCGACCTGGCGACGATGCGCGAGGCCGTCGCCGCGCTGGGCGGGGACCCCGGGCGGATCAACCCGCTCGCGCCCGCCGAGCTCGTCATCGACCACTCCGTGCAGATCGACGTCTTCGGGCGGCGCGACGCGTTCGAGCGCAACGTCGAGCGGGAGTACGAGCGCAACCACGAGCGCTACCAGTTCCTGCGCTGGGGCCAGACCGCCTTCGACAACTTCAAGGTCGTGCCCCCGGGCACCGGCATCGTGCACCAGGTCAACCTCGAGTACCTCGCGCGCGGGGTGATGACCCGCGAGGGGGCCGGCGGCGTCGTGCAGGCGTTCTGCGACACCTGCGTCGGGACCGACTCCCACACGACGATGGTCAACGGCCTCGGCGTGCTCGGCTGGGGCGTCGGCGGGATCGAGGCGGAGGCGGCCATGCTCGGCCAGCCGGTCTCGATGCTCATCCCCAAGGTCGTCGGCTTCAAGCTGTCCGGCCAGATCCCGACGGGGGTGACCGCGACCGACGTCGTCCTCACCATCACCGAGCAGCTCCGCCGGCACGGCGTGGTCGGCAAGTTCGTCGAGTTCTACGGCGAGGGCGTCGCCCAGGTGCCGCTGGCCAACCGCGCGACGATCGGCAACATGAGCCCCGAGTTCGGCTCGACCGCCGCGATGTTCCCCATCGACGACGTCACCCTCGAGTACCTGCGCCTCACCGGTCGCTCCGAGCAGCAGGTCGCGCTCGTCGAGGCCTACGCCAAGGCCCAGGGCATGTGGCTCGACCCGGCCGTCGAGCCGCGCTTCTCCGAGTACCTCGAGCTGGACCTGTCGACCGTCGTGCCCTCGATCGCCGGCCCGAAGCGTCCCCAGGACCGCATCGAGGTCAGCAAGGCCAAGGAGCAGTTCCGCGGCGACCTGAAGAACTACGTCGTCGACGGCAACGGCATCGAGAAGTCCTCGGTCGACCAGGAGCTGCGCGACACCTTCCCGGCGTCCGACGCCCCGAGCCACGACGCGCACGAGGCATCCGAGGCCGCCGGCCGTCCGGAGCACTCCGAGCCGCGCGCCAACGGTGACCGCGCCTCCAACCCGGCCAAGGTCGTCATCGACGGAGCCGAGGTCGAGGTCGACCACGGCCACGTCGTCATCGCCTCGATCACCAGCTGCACCAACACGTCCAACCCGTCGGTGATGATGGCGGCCGCGATGCTCGCCAAGAACGCCGTCGAGAGCGGCCTGCAGGTCAAGCCCTGGGTCAAGACCTCCATGGCCCCCGGCTCCAAGGTCGTCACGTCGTACTACGAGAAGGCCGGCATGTGGCCCTACCTCGAGAAGCTGGGCTACCACCTCGTCGGGTACGGCTGCACGACCTGCATCGGCAACTCGGGCCCGATCATCCCCGAGGTCTCCGAGGCCGTGAACGCCAACGACCTCGCGGTCACGTCGGTCCTTTCCGGCAA
>JAAZAC010000078.1 GCA_012514545.1 Actinomycetales bacterium
CCCCGGCGGCCGCCACGGCGTCGGCCACGCGCGACCCGGGCGGCAGGCGCACCACCCCGGGGGCGGCCACGGCGCCCACGACGTGCACGACCACCTCCCCCTCGGGACCCCCGGCGTCCGGCGCGGCCGTCGCCCCGACGGCGGCGCCCTCGTCCGCGCCGGGCGCGGGCGCGCTCGCCGCCGGGCCGAGCGGCAGCGTCACCGACGGCGTGCGCGGCGCGACGCGGAGCACGACCACGCCCGCGACGAGGAGCAGCCCGAGCAGCCCCGCCACGGCCGCCCGCGCGGGCGTCGCCAGCCGGTAGCGCGCGGGCGCCGCCGCGTCCGCGCCCTCGAGCGGGTGCCCGTGGGCCGCCGTGTAGGCCGCCAGCGCGGCGGCCAGCGCCCGCCGGGCGGCGATCGCGTCGCCATCGGTGGCGGGGCCGTCGTCGTCGGACGGCGCGTCCTCGTCGGCAGCGGGGACGACGTCCCCGGCCGGTGGGTCGCCGGGCGGCGCGGGCACCCACCCCGCCGACGGCGGCGGCGAGCCCGACGACGACCCGCCGGGCGGCGCCGCCACCCGCGCGAGCCGCGCGCGCACCGCGTCGCGCTCGCCCGGGTCCCCCACCACGCCCCGCGACGCTAGGTCGGCCGCGCACGGCCCCCGCCGGCGGGTCCGGGCGCCTGTGGCCGCCCCGCCCGGCGCGAGCCGCCTGTGGAGGGCGCTACGCGTCCCCGACGACGACGGCGAGCAGCCCGGGCCCGGCGTGCGCGCCCACGACCGCGCTGATCTCGGCGACGTGCACCGCCGCCAGGGCCGACCCGCAGGCGGCGCGCAGCCGCTCGGCCACCCGCTCGGCGCCCTCCGCGTCCCCGAGGTGGTGCACGGCCATCTCGACCCGGGCGCGGTGCGCGGCGTCGGTGACGGCGAGCTCGACCACGCGGTCGCGGGCCCGGGCCGCGGTGCGCACCTTCTCCACGACGTCGATGCGCCCGTCGCGCACCTCGAGCACCGGCCGCAGCCCGAGCACGGTGCCGAGGGTCGCCGCGAGCGCGCCGAGCCGCCCGCCGGCCCGCAGGTGCTCGAGGGTCTCCACCGTGAACCGCACGCTCGTCCGGGCCGCCCGCTCCTCGGCCGCCCGGGCGACCGCGGCGCCGTCCGCCCCGTCGGCCGCCGCGCGCGCCGCCGCGAGGGCCGCGAGCCCGAGCCCCATGCCGACGGTCCGCGAGTCCACGACGTGCACCGGGACGGGGGCCTCCCGCGCGGCGAGGTTCGCGGACGTCGTCGTGCCGGAGAGCTCTCCCGACAGGTGCACCGAGACGATCTCGGACGCCCCCCGCGCCGCCACCCGCGCGTAGGCGCGGGCGAACGCGTCGGGGCCGGGGTGCGCCGTCCGCACGGACGCGCCCGCCCGGAGCGCCTCGACGATCTGGTCCGTCGTGATGTCGACGCCCTCGCGGTGCGGCACGCCGTCGACGATCACGTCGAGCGGCACGACGACGACCCCCGTCGCGTCGACGAGCCCGGCCGGCAGGGAGGCCGTCGAGTCCGTGACGACGGCGACGCCGCCCACGTCCGCGCGCATGGCCGTCAGGCCGGCACGACGTTGACGAGCCGCGGCGGCCGGACGATGACCGTGCGCACCGCGCGCCCGTCGAGGAACTTCTGCACCCGCGGCGAGGCCAGCGCCAGCTCGCGCAGCTCGTCCTCGGTCGCGTCCGGCGACACCTCCAGCTTGTCGCGCACCTTGCCGGCCACCTGGACCACGCACGTCACGGACTCCACGACCAGGTGCTGCGGGTCGGCCACGGGGAACGGCTCGCGGATCAGGCTCTTCTCGTGGCCCAGGCGCGACCACAGCTCCTCGGCGATGTGCGGGGCGAACGGCGCCACCATGAGCACCAGCGGCTCGGCGACCGCGCGCGGCACCCGGTCCAGCGAGGTCAGGTGGTTGTTCAGCACGATGAGCCGGGCGATCGCGGTGTTGAACCGCATCGCCTCCATCTCCGTGGTGACCTCGTCGATCGTGCGGTGCAGCACCCGCAGCGTCTCCAGGTCGGGCTCGTCGTCGGTCACGGTGACCTCGCCGGTCTCCTCGTCGACGACGTTGCGCCACAGCCGCTGCAGGAACCGCTGCGAGCCGACGACGGCGCGCGTCTCCCACGGGCGCGACAGGTCCAGCGGGCCCATCGACATCTCGTAGACCCGGAAGGTGTCCGCGCCGTACGCCTCGTACATCTCGTCGGGCGTGACGGCGTTCTTCAGGGACTTGCCGATCTTCCCGTACTCCTGGTTGACCGGCTGGCCCTGCCAGCTGAAGCCCGTCGGCGACTGCGGGTCCTCGACCACCTCGGACGCGGGCACGTACGCGCCGCGGGAGTCGGTGTAGGCGTGCGCCTGGATGTAGCCCTGGTTGAACAGGCGGCGGAACGGCTCGACGCTCGTCACGTGGCCCAGGTCGTACAAGACCTTGTGCCAGAACCGCGCGTACAGCAGGTGCAGCACCGCGTGCTCGACACCGCCGACGTACAGGTCCACGCCCCCGGTGGACCCGGCCGCGGCGTTGTGCTCCGGGCCCAGCCAGTACCGCTCGAGCTCGGGGTCGACGACGACGTCGCGCAGCCCCGGGTCCAGGTAGTTCAGGTAGTACCAGCACGAGCCCGCCCAGTTGGGCATCGTGTTGGTGTCGCGCCGGTAGGTGCGCGGCCCGTCGCCCAGGTCCAGGGTGACGTTGACCCACTCCTCGTTGCGGCCCAGCGGGGGCTCGGGCGTGGAGTGCTCGTCCTCGGGGTCGAACGTCCGCGGCGAGTAGTCCGGGACGTCCGGCAGGTCGACCGGCAGCAGCTCCTCGGGCAGCGCGATGGGCATGTCGTGCTCGTCGTAGACGATCGGGAACGGCTCGCCCCAGTAGCGCTGCCGGCTGAACA
>JAAZAC010000079.1 GCA_012514545.1 Actinomycetales bacterium
GGACCTTCCGGCCGGAATCCTCTCACACGCCCCGGTACGCTGGGGGCCGCCCCGCTCGGGCCTCACCCACACCCCTCGGGAAGAGGACACCTTCGTGAAGATCGCCGTCATCGCCCTGGGCAAGATCGGCCTCCCCCTCGCCGTCCAGTTCGCGACCAAGGGTCACGAGGTCGTCGGGGTCGATGTCAACGCCCGCCTCGTCGAGGCCGTCAACGCGGGGCGCGAGCCGTTCCCGGGCGAGGCGCACCTCGCCGAGCGGCTCGCCGAGCTCGTGCCCGCCGGCCGCCTCCGGGCGACCACGGACTACGCCGACGCCGTCCCCGGCGCCGAGGCGGTCGTCGTCGTCGTCCCGCTGTTCGTGGACGACGAGACCTGGCAGCCGGACTTCGCGGCCATGGAGTCGGCGACGCGCGACCTCGCCGCCCACCTCAGCCCCGGCGCCCTCGTCTCCTACGAGACGACCCTGCCCGTCGGCACCACCCGGCACCGCTGGAAGCCGCTCATCGAGGAGGTCTCCGGCCTCGTCGAGGGGCGCGACTTCCACCTCGTCTTCTCCCCCGAGCGCGTGCTCACCGGCCGGATCTTCCAAGACCTGCGCCGCTACCCGAAGCTCGTCGGCGGCCTGTCGCCCGAGGGCGCGGCCCGCGCGGTCGCGTTCTACGAGGCGGTCCTCGACTTCGACGAGCGGCCCGACCTCGACCGGCCGAACGGCGTGTGGGACCTCGGCTCGGCCGAGGCCGCCGAGCTCGCCAAGCTCGCGGAGACCACCTTCCGGGACGTCAACATCGCGCTCGCGAACCAGTACGCGATCTTCGCGGCGCAGCACGGCATCGACGTGCACCAGGTCATCCAGGCGTCGAACAGCCAGCCGTACAGCCACATCCACCTGCCGGGCATCGCCGTCGGCGGGCACTGCATCCCCGTGTACCCGCGGCTGTACCTCTACAACGACCCCGCCGCGACGGTGGTGCGGGCCGCCCGGGAGGCGAACGCGGCGATGCCGGCGTACGCCGTCGGGCTGCTCGCCGACGCGCTCGGGTCCCTCGAGGGCCTGCGGGTCGTCGTGCTCGGCGCGTCCTACCGCGGCCGGGTCAAGGAGACCGCGTTCTCCGGCGTCTTCCCGACGGTCGCCGAGCTCCGGCGGCGGGGCGCCGAGGCGCTCGTCCACGACCCGATGTTCACCGACGACGAGCTCGCCGCCTACGGCTTCACGCCGTACCACCTGGGCGAGCCCGTCGACGCCGCGGTCGTCCAGGCGGACCACCCCGAGTACCGCGCGATCGGGCCGGCGGACCTGCCCGGCGTGCGCGCGCTCCTCGACGGTCGCAACGCGACCGACGCGGCCCGGTGGGAGGGCGTGCGGCGGATCGTCATCGGCGTCGGCTGAGCCGCCGACCGACCCTTCGCCCGTCGGGGGCGCCCGCCCGACGGTGTCGCGCGGACCGGGTGGACGGACTCACCCGATGATGGTGAACCCCGTCCAGCCGTTGCCGACCTGCCGCGGCGCGAGCAGCGAGCCCGCTCCGTCGCCCGGGAAGAGCCAGAGCTTGCCCGTGGCCGCCTCGCGCGCGATGAGGTCGTACCGCCCGTCGCGGCTCCAGTCCGCGCCGCCGAGGATGACGTCGTACCCGCTCCAGTCGCCGGGGAGCTGGCGCCGGGCGAGGAAGCCGCCCGTGCCGTTGCCCGGGTAGATCCACAGCGTCCCGCTGCTCGTCTCGCGCGCGATGAGGTCCACCCGGCCGTCGCCGGTGAGGTCGCCGCCGAACGCTATGACGTCCATGACGTTCCACCCGTTGCCGATGACCCGCATCGCCGCGAAGCCGCCCTTGCCGTTGCCCGGGTAGAGCCGCAGGTTGCCCTTGGGGTCGCGCGCGATGAGTCCGGGCAGGCCGGCGCCGTGCCAGCCCTGCACGCCGACGAGCGCGGTGAAGCCCTGCCAACCGTTGCCGATGTTCCGAGGGGTGCCGAAGCCGCCCTTGCCGTTGCCCGGGTAGAGCCGCAGCGTGCCCGTCCTGGGGTCGGTCGTGATGATCTCCGGCAGGCGCGTGCCCGAGAAGTTGTGCACCTGCGTCATGAGCCCCATGACGTGCCAGCCGTTGCCGATCTGCACGCGGCTCGCCCAGGTGCCCGAGCCGCGGCCCGAGTAGAGGTAGAGCTTGCCGTCCGGGGCGCGGCCGATGAGGTCGGCCAGCCCGTCGGCGTTCCAGTCGCGCTGCGGCGTGGCGATCGGCGGCTTCGGCGGCAGCGTCACGGACGACGACGTCCACAGCGTCGACTTCAGGCCCCACTGGCTGCGGAACGTCGCACCGCTCACGCTCGTCGAGCCCTTCGTGCCCTGCACGGTGACGGTCACGACCCGCCCGCCGTAGGAGCCCTTGCCGTCGCGGGTGACCGCGAGCCCGGTGAACGTGCCGATCGTCGGGTACTTCGCCTCGATCGCCGCCTTGGTGAGCGTCACGGTCCACGTCGGGTACGCGTCGTACGGGTCGGGGGCAGCGACGAGGTACGGCTGCGAGCCCGCGACCGTGTAGCCCCCGTTGGACGCGCTGAACTGGGTGAACGCCGGCTTGCCGCCGTAGGCGAGGTACTTCCCCGCGGTCGCTGCGACGGCGGCGTCGGAGTCGCGGTGCTGGTGCTCGGTCGTCCGCGCGCCCGCGCCCGTGTAGTCGGCCACCCCGCGGTACACCTGGCACGACGTCGAGTTGCAGGTGTCGTACCACCACGGCCGGCTGGCGACGTCCCGCTCGTACATCGCGTACGTGCGCGCGGCGACGGCCTGGGCCCGAACGGCCTGCGCGTGCCAGGACGCCGGCATCTCGGCCTTGACCACGGACTTCAGGTACTCGCCCATAGGAAGCGTGACCGTCGCGTAGAGCGTGTCGGTGCCCGCCGGGCGGTTCGCCTGGATGACGCCCTTGTGCTCCCGGTAGGTGGAGCCGGTGATGAGGCGGACCGTGCCGTCGGGGGCCGCGAACGTACCGCGGTTCACGGCCCACAGCGTGGCGTCGACCGCCTCGCTCCCGTGCGGGTACCAGGCCCCGTTGTGGTAGCCCTCGAGGACGAGGTTGCGCGAGACCAGCCGCAGCCGCCACACGGTCGGTGTCACCTGCACCCCGCCGGCGCCCGCGATCGTCGCCGGCAGAGTGACCACGGGGTTGACCACCGAGGTCGCCGGGTCCGTGCCCTGGATCGTCATGCCGGGCTCGGCGACCACGCGGACCTCGTTGTCCGTGTCCTCCTGGAGCCACACCGTGATCGACGCCGCGTCGCTGCCGGTGGCCAGGGTCGTGCCCGGGTAGTACGCGGCGAGGATCGTGGCGTACGACTGCCCCGCCTCGGCACGCCCCTTCGCGCCGTACTGCGACATCCCGATGCCGTGACCGTAGCCGCGGCCGGTGAGCACCACGTCCCCCGCCGCCGCCACGCCCGGCAGGGCACCCAGCCCGGTCGCCACCAGCGCAGCGGCGAGCGCCACGGCGGCGAGCCGCCGAGGTCGTGCGGTCATCTCAGGCCCTCCCCGGCCGGGACGGTGATCGGCGACACGGCCAGGCGGACCCCGAACCCGCCGTCGCCCGTGCCGAGGTACAGGTAGGACTCGCCGCTCGCGCGGCGCGCGAGCAGCGCCGGGCGGCCCGTCGACAGGGGGTTCGAGATCCCGACGACGTCGGCGAACGCGTGCCAGCCGGACCCGATGGTGTCGCCGCCCACGAGCGTCGCGCCGGTGCGGGCGTAGAACGCGCGCAGCGCGCCCGTCTTCGTGTTGATCGCGAAGACCGTCGAGCCGCCGTTGAGGGTCCAGTCGGGCGACGCGACGAGCCTGTAGTCGCCGAAGCCGTGCCCCACCTGGTACTGCGGGTAGAAGCGCCCGTCGCGCTCGGGGCGGAACGGGTACACGAACAGCCGCCCGTCGCGGAACTGCGCGAGCATCTCCGGGGCCCCGTCGAAGTCGAGGTCCCCGATGCCGTGCAGCGCCGTGAATCCCGACCAGCCCTGCCCGATGCGGACGGGCGCCGCGAACGTGCCGTCGCCCCGCGCCTCGTGCAGGTAGAGGTACCCGGCCGCGTCGGTGGTCACGACGTCGGCCAGCGGCGAGCCGATCGCGTCGCCGACGACGGCGGTGAGCACCGCTGAGCCCGTGTCGAGCGTGGCCGCGGACCGCCGCGCCCACGTCGCCGTCGACTTCACGGGGTACTCGTAGAAGTAGCCGGACCCGTCGATCGCGAGGATCGACCGGCTGCCGGACCCCCGCCAGCCCGCGCCCGACAGGATGCGGTGCATGCCGCCCCAGCCGGAGCCCCAGCCGGTCGGCGCGCCGAAGCGCATCCGCCCCCGCGAGGGCAGCGTGAGCAGCTGGTCGCCCGACGCGTCCCGCAGCACGATGTCGGCCCAGCCGTCGTACGTGACGTCGCCCGGCACGAACGCGGCGTCGACGGGCACGGTGACGGCGCCGACCGTCGTCGTCGAGGCGAAGGTGCCCCGGCCGCTGCCCGCGTAGACCTTCACCTGGCCGTTCGTCAGGACGCCCACGATGTCCGGCACCCCGTCGCCGGTGAGGTCGCCCGCCGCGGACGCCGCCTGCACCTCCTGCCAGCCGTTGCCGATGCGGGACCGTGGCCCGAACTTCAGCGCGCCGTTGCCCGGGTAGAACCACATGTAGCCGGTCGCCCGCTCGATCGCGATGAGGTCGCGCCGGCCGTCGCCGTTGAAGTCCCCGGGCGAGAAGACGTGGGACATCGCGCCCCAGCCCGTGCCGAGCGCGGTCTTTCCCGCGAAGCTCCCCTTGCCGTTGCCGTGGTAGATCCACAGCCGCCCGGTCGCCTGCTCGCGGGCCACGATGTCGCGCGTGGTGCCGCCGCGCAGGGCGGGGCCGATCGTGACGAGGTCCATCGGCAGCCAGCCGTTGCCGATCCGGGTGCCGCCGAGCACCGGCGACGCGTCGATCGTGAGGATCGACGACGGCGTCCCCGTCTGCAGCACGTCGACCGCGCCCTCGCGGGTGAGGCTGTGCTCGTTCGGCACGGGCAGGAACGTCTGCAGCGAGGCCGCGCCCGCCCGGATCGTCGGCAGCAGGTTGTAGAGGTAGGTGCCGGGGCACGCCGTCTGGGCGGTGGGGACGTTCCGGTGCCCGATGACGTTCGTCATCCGCACCCCGTTGAGCGTGAACGTCGCGCCGACCGGCACGCTGTGGATCGCGAGCTTCCACGCCACGAGCCGGGTGACCGCGTTGCGCGTCGCGGTGGGCACGGCGGCGACGTCGTGCCGTCCGATGACGGAGATGCCGGTGGAGACGCTGTTCGCCTCGCTCGCGTGCACGCCGCGGATCGGCAGCTCGATGCCGCCCTGGCGGCCCTCCCAGATGGTGCCGAACCTGTCGACGAGGAAGTTGTAGCCGATGTCCGACCAGCCCCGGCCGTCCATGTGGTACGCCTGGATGGACCGCAGGATCGCGGGGACCTGCGAGGCCGCGTAGTCGTTCGCCGTCACCGTGTGGTGGATGACGGCGCCCTGCACGGAGGTGATCTCCGGCGTGCCGGTGAACGGCCGGGCGGCCCACTCGGAGCGCAGGTGGATCACGGGGCGCGGGGCCGTGATGGGGCCGGCCGCGACGGCGGCCTCCGGGACCGCGGCCCCGGGCCCGGCCTGGACCGGCCGCTTGCCGGGCGCCTTCGTGGCGGGGGCCGCGTCGACCGAGGACACGACCTCCGAGTCCTCCAGGAGCGGCACCGGCCGCGTGCCGACGCCGACGAGCGTCAGCCGCACGTCGGACGGGCGGGCGTCACCGGTCACGACGACGCGCACCTGCACGACCGCCTCGTCCGTGACGAGGTAGGGCGCCGTGCCCTGCCGCGCGGACCCCTCGCCGTCCGCCTCGCCGTCGGCGGCCTCGTGCTCGAGCGTGACCCACTCCGTCCAGTCGTCCCCGGTCCGGGAGCGCAGGTCGACGTGGACGCCGTCGGCCGGGCCCGCCCACGTCACGCCGAGGGCGCTGACCTGGCCGGCCGGGATGTCGATGGGCTCCGTGAGGCCGACGACGACACCGTCGGCGGCCGCGGCCTCCGGGGCGTCCGCCACCGCGAGGTCGGCGGGCGGCGCCTCCTCGAGCTCCGCGACGGAGTCGGTGGCCGCGTCGAGGGCGCCGGGCTCGGCCGCGCCCTCGTCGTCGACGGCGAGCGGCGCCTCCTCGACGAGCGTCTGGGTCGCGTCGGCGGCCTGCGGGGCGGGCGGACCCGCGGCGCCTGCGGGCGCGGCGACGGCCAGGGCACCGAGCGCCGTGGCGAGCGCTGTGGCGCCCGCGACGAGTGGGCGGGCAGCACGCAGCATCGGTGCACCTCCGTTCCGACGAGTGTTCATCATGTCCGTGCCGGGGACGGCGCCGTCCCCGACGCGCCGACCGGGGGCCTGCGCGCTCCCTCACACCATCGGCCCCGACGGCCCGAGCCTCAACCCGGGCGCGCCGCAGCGCCCGAAACGTCCCGGTGTGCGCCTCAGCGGGCGATATCGGCGTAGAGCGCGGCGAGATTGGCCGCCTGGCGCTCCCACGAGAAGGCGGCCCGGAGCTCGGGCGAGGCCGCGCGCTCGCGGTACGCGGGCAGGTCCGCGAGGACGGCCCGCACCTCGGCGGCGAGCGCGGCCGGGTCGTCGGGGTCGAACGTGCGCCCGACGCCCCACTCGCGCACGAACCGCTGCATCTCGGCGACGTCGCTCACCACCACGGGCAGCCCCGCGTAGACGTAGTCGAACAGCTTGTTCGGCAGCGCCATCTCGTGGTTGGCGAGCCCGCGCACCATGGGGTGCACGCCGACGTCGGCGCTGCGCAGGAAGTCGATGACCTGCTCCGGGTCGACGGGGTCGACGAGGTGCACGCGGTCCGCGACGCCGACCTCCTCGGCGAGCGTGGCCAGCGCCCGCGCGACGGGGTAGTGCGCGTTCGGCACGCACACCGCGGCGAAGTGCACGCCGTCGAGCTCGGCGAGCGCGCGCACGACTGTCGGGATGTTCCGCAGCTTGCCGAGCACCCCGGAGTAGACGAGCAGTGGGACGCCCTCGGCCACCCCCGCGACCTCGCGCACGCCCGCCGGTGCCCGCGCGGGCTCCCCCGCCGACGGCGTGTTGAGGACGACGACGGGCCGGCGGGGCAGGTGGTACCGCTCGACGAGCGCGTCGGCGATCGGCTCGCTCACCGTGACGACGGCGTCCGCCGCGCCGATGAGCTCGGCCTCCATCGCCTGGTACCCGGCCTCGGCGACCACGTCGCCGCCGGTCATGCCCGGCACGTACTCGTGGGCGTCGTAGACCAGGGGCACCCGGCGGCCCTGCGCGGCCAGCCGCCGCGCCGCCTGCACGCCGGCGCCGAGGAGGTGGATGTCGTGGATGTGCAGGACGTCCGGCTCGAGGCGCCACAGCCACTTCGTGAACGCCGCCTCGAGGTCCGCCACGTTCGCGAGCTCGCGCCGCCAGTCCAGCCGGTCCAGCCGCGCGAGGCGGCGCCGGTCGCGCCGCCGCCACAGGCTGGCGAACGCACGCTCCTGCACACCGAACGCGCGCGCCCGGACGCGGTGCACGAGCGTGCGGACGCGGAGCAGGCCGCGTGCGACGAGGCCGCGCCCCTCGACGCGTGCCGAGTCGGCGGCGAGGCGCATCCCCGCCGTCCGCAGCGCCGTCCGCGACCGGTACGCCGGCCAGGCCGGGCGCCACGCCCGTCGCCGCGCGATCCGGCGCGCGCGCTCGTCCCGCAGCAGGTACGGCACGGGGAGCCCGATCGTCCGCACCGGGCCCAGCTCGCCCTCGACGACGGCCGAGCCCTCGTGGTCGCCCCAGAGCACCGTCACGCGGTGGCCGGCCGCCGCGACGGCGAGCGCGGACTTGCGCACGCGGGCGTCGCGGGCGATCCCGCTGGCGACCGCCATGACGACGTGCCGCGGGGCGCCGGGGGTGGCGTCCGTCATCGATCCTCCTCGGTGGGCGAGACCGCCCCGATGCGGGTGGCGTCGGGCGCCCACGCCGCGTCGGGCAGCCCGCCGAGCAGCTCGGCGTACACGTCGCGCAGGACGGCGGCCTGCGCGTCCCACGAGAAGCGGTGCTGGACCTCGGGCCGCGCGACCGCCGCCCGGTACGGCGCGGGGTCGGCGAGCACGAGGCCCACGGCCCGGGCGAGGTCGGCGGCGTCGCCGGCGGAGAAGACCTCCCCGACGCCCAGCTCGCGGACGATGTCCGCCTGCGCGGGCGTGTCGCTCGTGACGACGGGCAGCCCGGCGAGCAGGTACTCGCAGAACTTGTTCGTGAGGGCGACGTCGTGGTTGACGACGTGGAGCAGGGGGCTCAGGCCGGCGTCGGCCGAGGCGAAGTACTGCGTGACGTGCTCGGGCGGCACGAAGGGGGCCGTGTGGTACCGATCCGCCACGCCGTGCTGCTCCGCGAGCCGCGCGAGCTCGGCGGTGACGTGGCTCTCCCGGTTGATGACGACGGCGAGGTGCACGCCCGGCAGCAGCGCGAGAGCCTCGACCACCGTCTGCACGCCGCGCGCCGGGTTGACGCCGCCCGCGTAGACGAGGAGGGGCACGCCGTCGGGCACGCCCGCCGCGCGCCGCACGGACGGCGGGTCCGCCGCCGGGGCCACGGTCGGCGCGTTGAGCACGAGGTCGGGCAGCCGGCGGAGCCGGTGGTCGCGCCGCAGGAGCTCCGCGAGCGGCGCCGACACCGTGAGCACGCGGTCGAAGTCGGCGATGAACTCCCGCTCCAGGTCGCAGTACGCCGCCACGGTGCGCGGCGGCACGTGCGCGAGCCCGGGCAGGTACTCCCGCGCGTCGTAGACGAGGGCCATCCGCCGCCCCGCGAGCGCCGCGCGCGCCGCCGCCCGCGCGGCCACGCCCATCATGAACACGTCGTGCACGTGCACGAGGTCCGGCCGCAGCTCGTCGAGCATCCGGCCGAGCACGACCTCGTCGTCGACGGCGATCGGCAGCTCCGTGCGCCACCGCACCCGGCCCGGGCCGCGCCGCAGCCGCGCGATCTCGCGCTCGCGCGAGCGCTGGGTCTCCTCGTGCGCCCGCATCTCGCGCGCCCGGCGGCGCTGCAGCGGCAGCGCCCGCAGCCGCACCACGACCTTGCCGGCGAGCACGCGGGCCCGCACGAGCGCCGCCGGCGCGGCGGACGGCGCGGCGCCGTCGACGAGCGGCTCGCGGCCGGCGTCGCGCCGCGCCCGCCCCTCGGGGGCGCTCGCCTCGCGCACCTGGTACGCGAGCCGCGCGCGGGCGGTCTTCAGCTCCGACTCCGTCGCGTACCAGGGGCGCAGCAGCGCGCCGAGGCGGCGCAGCCACGCCCGGGCGCCCGCCGCGCCCACCCGGGGCGGGACCGGCACGACGACCACGCGCGCGTCGCCGACGCGCACCTCCCGGCCGGGGCCGCCCCGGACGACGCCGATCGCGATCGCGTCGAGGCCGAACCGCGCCGCCGTCGCGAGGTTCTTCAGGACGCGGGCGTCGGACAGCGCGTCGTTGCCCGGCATGATGACGACGCGCGGGCGCCCGTCACCGCTCACGACACCTCCTCGACGTCCCCGACGCGCGCCGGGCCGTCCAGCAGCCCGGTGTAGAGCCCGCGCAGCACCTCGACCTGCGCGGCCCAGGAGAAGCGGTGGCGGAGCTCCGCGTCCCCGCTGATCCTGGCACGCAGCCGGTCGCGGTCGGCCAGGACGGCGCGCACGGCCTCGGCGAGCGCGTCCGCGTCCCCCGCGGGGTAGACCGCGCCGAGGTCGAGCTCCGTGACGAGGCGCGCCTGGGCCGGCGTGTCGCTCGTGACGATCGGCAGGCCGGCCTGCAGGTACTCGCAGAACTTGTTCGTCAGGGCGACGTCGTGGTTCGGGGAGTGCAGCAGCGTGCTCAGGCCCACGCTCGCGTCCGCGAAGTAGCGCGGCACGTCGTGGGCGGCGACGTAGTCGGCGAGGTGGACGCGGTCGGCGACGCCGAGGTCCTCGGCGAGCTCGAGCAGCGCGCGGACGACGTAGTTGACGCGGTTGGTCACGACGACGAGGTGCGCGTCCGGCAGGGCGGCGAGCGCCCGCACGGCGGTGTCCACCCCGCGCGCGGCGTTGACGCCGCCGCCGTAGACGAGCAGCGGCGTCGGCTCGGCGACGCCGGTGACCTGGCGCAGCGTCGGCACCTCGCGCTCGCCGGGCACCACCATCGGGGCGTTGAGGACGACGGTGGGCCGCCGGGGCAGGTCGTGGTCGCGCTCGAGGAGCTCGGCGAGCGGCTCCGACACGGTCACGACGGCGTCGGCGTGGCGGATGTGGTCGCGCTCGAGGGTGGCGTACGCCGCCACGGTGCGCGCGGGGAGGTAGGACAGGCCGCGCACGTACTCGTGGGCGTCGTACACGAGGCGGGGCGACCGGCCGGCGGCGCGCGCCCGCTCCACCGCGCGGTACCCGACGCCGAGCAGGAAGACGTCGTGGACGTGCACGACGTCCGGCGCGAGCTCGTCGAGCAGCGGGCCGATGGCCGCCTCGTCGCGGTGCAGGACGGGCAGCGCGCGCGACCAGTGGGCCCGCGGGTCGGCCATGAGCGCCGCGACCCGGGCGGCGCGCTCCTCCGGGGACTCGGCGACCTCCGGCGCGCGGCGACCCGGCCGCCCCCGCAGCCGCAGCCACGCGCGGCCCGCGCCCGCGAGCGCGGCCAGGACGGCGCGCCGCCAGCCGCGCTTGCCCGCCGCCGTCGTCGACCACCGGGCCACCTGGCCGCGGGCGGCCCGGACGGCGTCGGCGTCGGCGAAGGACCAGCGGGCGACGACGCGCACCTGCCGCCACTTGGCGGCCAGGCGGTCGCGCAGCGTCGTCGCGGTGCCGACGACGACGACCCGCACCCCGCCGACGCGCGTCTCGCCGCCGCCGCCCTGACGGGTCACCCCGATGGCGACGACGTCGAAGCCCAGCTCCTCGGCCGCGGCGGCGTACTTGAGCACGCGCGCGTCGCTGAGGACGTCGTTGCCCGCGAGGTAGGCGATGGTGGGGCGCTCAGACATCGGCGTCGACCTCGAGGAACGGGCGCAGGACCCCGGCCGAGTACGTGCCGTCGTGCACGCGGTGGACGTACTCGACACCGGCCCGCGCGGCGGCCCGCGCCTCGTCCCGCTCGGCCACGAGGCGCTCGACCACCGCGCCGATCTCGGCCGGCTCCGCCTGCACGATCGGCACGTCGAGGCCCGTGCGGACCTTCACGCGCTGGCGCACCGTGGGCGTGACGTTGCCGACGACGACGCGGCCGGCGGCCATCGCCTCGCACGCGGCGACGCCGTAGCTGCCCAGGCGGAACTGCTCGAGCACGATGTCGGCGTCCGCGTAGAGCGCCGGCATCTCCTCGGCGGGCACGCGGCCGATGCGGCGGTACTCCACGAGCCCCTTCTCGTGCAGGGGCTCGAGGGCGGCGTCCACCGCGGCGCTGCCCTTGACGCGCGGGTTGCTCGGGGCGTGCACGACGACGGGCACGTCGCGCTCGAGCACGGGCGCCTCGCTGCGCCACACCTCCGGGTCGACGACGACCGGGCACCACAGCCCGAACGGCAGGTCGTCGAGGAGGTCGGGGGTCGAGACGAACACGGGGCCCGTGAACGCGCGCAGCCGCTGCACCATGCGGGTCGCCTGCGCCTCGAGCCGCGGCACCTCCACCCAGTCCCGGTCGCGGTACGGCGACCAGGGGAACCGCGCGGCGTGCCGGGAGGGGATCCGCGAGTCGCTGCCGTGGGAGATCATCGCGACGCGCACGCCCGCGGCCTCGAGCACCCGGGCCTCGCGGAACGGGTCGAGGCGGAACAGGTCGGCGAACAGCGGCCGGCCCGCCTCGATGAGGACGTGCGAGAACTCCTTGACGTAGGCGAACTGCTCGGCCTGCCACCGGCGGTTGCGGCGGTAGACGAGCGGCGGCACGTGGAAGTCGTCGGGGAAGCTGAAGCCCCCGGTGATCTCGAGCGCGAAGCACACGCCCCGCACGTCGGGCAGCGTGCGCTCGACGGCGCGCGTCCACGCCATGCCCTGCCCGGCGAAGTTCGCGGGCCCGACGAACAGTCGGCGCGGCGCGGTGGGCACGGGCGGGCGGACGTGGACCTCGGGGTACTCCCAGTCCTTGCGCCCGACGCCGCCGCCCCCGCGGCCCGTGAGCGCGCCGACCCAGGAGGAGGGCAGGCGCCAGCGCACCCAGTCGATGGCGCGGTTCAGCCAGCCGGGGAAGCGTCCGCGCTGGCGCGCCAGGAAACGTGCGCTCCCGACGACGACCCTCTTCGCGAACCGTCGCACCCTGTTCAGATCCGTGCCCCCGTCATCCGAAGTCGCCTGCGCACGCCGATCGAGTCTAGCCCGAACGGGGGATCCGGCCTCCGCGCCGCGCGTCGGCCACGAGGGCGGCGCACGCCGCCACGAACGCGTCGGCGCCGCCCGTGAACGCGTCGCCCGCGGCCCGGGCGGCGGCCCGCAGGCGGGCCAGCTCGGCGTCGCCGTCCGCCCACCGCGCGAGGCGCCCGGCGGCCTCCTCGGCCGAGGTCACGGTGACGCCGGCCCCCGTCTCGTCGAGCAGGGCGGCGACCCGCTCGAGCGGCGTCGCGAGCACCGGCAGGCCGCACGCCAGGTACTCGTAGAGCTTGCTCGGCATGGCGCGGCGGAACGCCGGCGTCGGCTCGAGCAGGAGGAGCCCCACCCACGCCCCGCGGGCGTGCTCCCAGGCGCGTCGGGGCGGCAGGCGGTCGAACCACCGGACGCGGCCGGCCAGGTCGGCGGCGGCCATCCGGCGCTCGGCCTCCGGTCGGTCGTCGGCCGCGATCGGCCCGACGAGGTCGAGCCGCCAGCCCGGCGCGGCCGCGACGGCCTCGAGCATCGCGAACAGTCCCCGGCTGCGCCGTAGGTCGCCGACGTACACGGCGCGGGGCTCGGCGTCGGGCTCCGACGGCCCGGGGAGCATCGCGGGGTCCGGGAGGTTGCGCAGGACGACGCGGCGGGGGGCGTCGGGCAGCAGGGGGTCGTCGGCGACCACCGTGAGGTCCGCGCGGCGGGCGGCGCGCTCCCCCGCCCACGCCCACGCGTCGCCCGCGAGCCGGCGCGGCCCGCTCGCCCAGGCCCGGTCCCGCAGCAGCAGCCGGTAGTCCTCGTGGACGTCGGCGACGACGCGCACCGGACGGCGGCGCAGCCGGCGCAGCGCGCGCAGGAGGTGGGCGCCGACCGCCGCGTCGGGGTCGAGCGTGACGACGACCGGCGCGGCCGCGCGCCACGGCAGCGCGAGAGCGAGCCGGGCCCGGCCGACGCCGCCGCGCCGCGGCCAGGTGCGGACCGTCGCCTCGGGCGGGCCGGCCGCGGCGTCGCCGAGGCCGAGCACCTCCACGCGCAGCCCCGCGCGGGCGAGGGCCGCGACCTCGCGGTGCAGCCGCGCGTCGGCCACGTCGTGGCCCGACGTGACGATGCTGACGTCGACGGCGGTCACCGGTCAGAGGTCGTCGAACGTGAAGGCCTCTTCGCCCACCTCGAGGAACTTGGTGTAGGCGGCGATGCACTTCTCGGGGGTGTCGTGCATCATCAGCCGGCCCTTGTGGATCCAGATGCAGTCCGTGCACATCTGCTGGATCGCGGCGAGGGAGTGGCTGACGAGGAACATCGCCCGCGCGGACTCCATGAGCTCCTGCATCTTCGCGGCGGACTTGACCTTGAAGGACGCGTCGCCCGCCGACAGCGCCTCGTCGATGAGGAGGATGTCCGGGTCCATGTGCACGGACACCGAGAACGCCAGCCGCTGGAACATGCCGGACGAGTAGGTCCGCATCGGCAGGTCCATGAAGTCGCCGATCTCGGCGAACTCGGCGATCTGGTCCGCGCGCTTCTCGACCTCCGAGCGGGGCAGGCCTGCGGCGAGCCCGCCGAGGATGACGTTCTCGCGGCCGGAGAGCTGGCCGTTGAAGCCGACGCCGAGGGCGAGCAGCGAGCTGATCTTGCCGCGGACCTCGATGCGGCCCTTCGTCGGCGGCAGGACGCCCGCGAGCGCCCGCATGAGCGTCGACTTGCCGGCGCCGTTGGCGCCGATGATGCCCATGGCGGTGCCGCGCGGGACCTCGAACGAGATGTCGCGGACGGCGTGCACCTCGCGGATCGCGCGCTCGCCGCGGCCGAGCCGCACGATCGCGCTCTTGAAGGTGGGCACCTTCTCGAACGTCGTGCGGTACGTGATCGACACGTTCTGCACCCGCACGGTGGGCGGCTCGCCCGGCAGGGGCTTCTGGCGGAGCACCACCTTCTTGGGCGTCTCCGGGACCGGCGCGCTCGCCGGCGTCTGGGGCTCGGTGCTAGATGCGGACAGCGAAATCACGCTCCCGGGACATGAAGAAGAGGCTGCCGAGCACGAGGGACACCACGGCCCACGCGGCACCGGCGACCCACATGGAGGTCGGTGGCACGACACCGCGCAGCGTCAGGTCGCTCCACCCGCCGATCAGCGAGTACAGGGGGTTGAGCTCCATGAGGTTCGCGAGGTCGGGGAACTTCTCGCGCGCCTGCTCCGGGTACCACAGGACGGGCGAGACGTAGAGCCAGATCCGCAGGAAGTACGGCAGGAAGCTCGACGTGTCGCGGAAGTAGACCTGCACGGCCGCGAACAGCGCCGCCATCCCCATACTGAACAGCGTCAGCATGATGAGGAACACGAAGCCGAGCAGCATCGTGAAGGACCACGGCGGCTGCGCCAGGATCAGCAGCAGCAGGTACACCGGGATCGTCGGCAGGAACCGGAAGAACGCGGTGCGCACGGCGGCCAGCGGCATGAGGAGCCGCGGGAACGCCATGTTGAGGATGAGGCGCCCGCCGCCCGTGACGGACGTGGCGCCCGAGGCGACCGCGCCGGAGAAGTAGTAGAAGACGAAGATGCCGCCGGCGATGTGGGCGAAGCGCTCCATGCCGCCCCCGCCGCCGAGGACGTTGATGAGGAAGAAGTAGACGGCGGCGAGCAGGGTCGGGTTGAGCACCAGCCAGATCTGCCCGAAGACGGTCTGCGAGTGCGCCGCCTTGATGCCCGACCGCGAGAACTCGGCCGCGAAGGGCAGGCGCCCCCACAGGTCGCGGAAGTAGGGCCGCAGCGCCGGCAGACCCGCCCGGTGCGGCTCGTAGACCTGGAGCTCGGCGTCCCAGTCGGGCGCGTTCTGTTGAGCCATGTGCTGCTCAGTCCTCCGGACTCTCGTGACCCCCGTCGAGGGGCGGCCGGCCGGACCGACCCGGCGCAGGAGCCGACCCAGGATAGCCGCCCGGCCGCGGGGTCCCCTCCTCGTGCGGTGCGACGTCCGTCACGGGACCGGGCCGCTCGACCCCCCGCAGGAACCCGCTGCCCCACGCCATCTGCATGGTGGCGACGACGCCGGGCAGGCGCCACCGGGCCGCGGGCTCGAGGCCGCGGCCCATGGCCGCCGTCGCCACGACGAGGAACGCCGCGTACACGCCGGGGGCCGCCGCGCCGAGCAGGAGCCAGCGCGGGCCGGTCGTCGCGCCGAGCACGGCGGCGACGGTGCCGACGGCGACGCCCAGCACCGTGGCGGGCGGGGCCAGGTAGCGCAGGCTCGCGGTCTCCGGGTAGGTCCGGATCACCTGGCGGCGCCAGCGGCCCGTGCGGAAGAACTGCCGGGCGAGCTCGGACCACGAGCCGCGCGGGCGGTACGTCACGGCGAGCGTCGGGTCGAACCACACGACCTCGCCGGCCGCGCGGAGCCGGTGGTTGAGCTCCCAGTCCTGGGCGCGCACGAACGTCTCGTCGAAGCCCCCGACCCGCTCGAGCGCGTCCCGCCGGAACACGCCGAGGTACACGGTGGGCGCGGGCCCGGCCTCGCCGCCGGTGTGGAACGCCACGGACCCGATGCCGAGCGGGCTGGACATCGCGCGCGCGACGGCGTTCTCGAACGGCGTCGTGCCGACGGGCACCATCATCCCGCCGACGTTCGCGGCGCCCGTGGCCCGCAGCACCTCGACGGCGCGCGACACGTAGTCGGCGGCGATCTCGCTGTGCCCGTCGACGCGCACGAGGACGTCGTACCGCGCCGCCGCGACGGCGAGGTTGAGAGCCGCGGGCGTGCGGCCGCTCGGGTTGGCGACGACGCGCAGCCGGGGGTCGGCCGCGGCGAGCTCGGTCGCGATCTCCCACGTCCGGTCGCGGCTGGGCCCGACGGCGAGGACCACCTCGAGCGGGCCCGCGTAGTCCTGCGCGAGGACCTGGCCGACGGCGGCGCGCAGGTGCCGCTCCTCGTCCCGGACGGGGAGGATCACCGAGACGCCGGGGGCGGCGTCGGGGTCGGGGACGGAGGGACCGGACATCCCGGAGATCGTACCCAGGCCCCCGCTACGGTTGGTGGGGCCCGGGGCCCACACGGCCCGCCGGGCACGACTGGACGGCCCGGCGGGCGGAACGGAGCGGGCATGAGGCTCTCGGTGATCGGGTGCGGGTACCTCGGCGCGGTGCACGCGGCGTGCATGGCCGACCTCGGCCACGAGGTGGTGGGCGTCGACGTCGACGCGGCGAAGGTGGACCTCCTCGCCGCCGGCACGCCGCCCTTCCACGAGCCCGGGTTCGCCGACCTGCTCGAGCGGGCCCTCGCCACCGGCCGGCTCACCTTCACCACCGACCCGGACGCCGTCGCGTCGGCCCAGGTCCACTTCGTCTGCGTGGGCACGCCGCAGCGGGAGGACTCCTACGCGGCCGACCTGCGCTACGTCGACGACGCCGTGGACGCCCTCGTCGCTCGGCTGGCGCCGCACCCGGACGGGCCGGTCGTCGTCGTCGGGAAGTCGACGGTGCCCGTGGGCACGGCGGAGCGGATCGCGGCCCGGATCGCCCGGGCCGCGCCCGACGCCGGCGCGACCCTGGTCTGGAACCCCGAGTTCCTGCGCGAGGGCTTCGCGATCCAGGACACGGTCTCGCCCGACCGGATCGTCTACGGCCTGCCGCCCGGGCCCGACGGCGAGCGCGCGGCCGAGGTGCTCGACGCCGTCTACGCCGACCTGCTGGCCCGGGGCGTCCCGCGCCTGCGCACCGACTACGCGACGTCGCAGCTCGTGAAGGTGGCCGCGAACTCGTTCCTCGCCACGAAGATCTCGTTCATCAACGCGATGGCCGAGCTGTGCGAGGCGACCGGCGCCGACGTCACCGAGCTCGCGGAGGCCATCGGGTACGACGACCGGATCGGGCGCAAGTTCCTGCGCGCCGGCGTCGGCTTCGGCGGCGGCTGCCTGCCCAAGGACATCCGGGCCTTCATGGCGCGCGCGGGCGAGCTCGGCGTCGACCAGGCGCTGACGTTCCTGCGCGAGGTGGACGCGATCAACCTGCGCCGGCGCGAGCACGTCGTCGAGCTCGCGGCGGCGGCCTGCGGGGGCAGTCTCTCGGGCGCACGGGTCGCGGTGCTCGGGGCCGCGTTCAAGCCCGACAGCGACGACATCCGCGACTCCCCCGCGCTCGCCGTGGCCGAGGGCGTGGCGGGCCGGGGCGGGCAGGTCGTCGTGACCGACCCGGCCGCGCTCGAGAACGTGCGCCGCACGCGGCCGCACCTGCGCACCGAGCCGGACGTGCGGGCGGCGCTGGCGGGCGCGGACGTCGTGCTGCTGCTGACGGAGTGGCGCGAGTACGTCGGGCTCGACCCGGCGGAGGTCGGGGAGCTCGTCGCGCGGCGCCAGGTGGTCGACGGCCGCAACGTGCTCGACCCCGCCCGCTGGCGCGCCGCCGGCTGGACCTACCGCGGCCTCGGCCGGCCCTGAGACCGGGCCCCGGCGCGGCGTCGCGACGGGGTCGGCACCGGGGCCGGCTCCGGCGCTGCGACCTGCGACAGGACCTGCGACGGGACCTGCACACAACCTCCACGACGCCCTGGCAGATGCTCCGGGGACGGCGCACCCGCCGACCGTATGCTGACCGGCGTGACCCCCAGGCATGCCGCCGTGCGCCGCCGCGGCCCCGGCCACGCGCGCCGGCTGCCCCGCCACCGCATCCGCCGCGCCGTCGGCCTCACGCTCGTCGCCGTCGTGGGCTTCGTCGGCACCGGCGCCGCGACCACCTACGCGCGCCTGCAGAACAACATCACGTCCGCGGACGTCACCCACCTGCTCGGTGAGTTCCGCCCGCCGCCGCCGAAGCCGGACCCCGAGGACCCCGCCGCCGGCACGCCGGTGAACATCCTCGTCATCGGCAGCGACACCCGCGCCGGCAACGAGCGCTTCGCGACCGACACGTCGGTCCAGGGCGAGCGCTCGGACACCACGATCGTCGTGCACATCTCCGCCGACCGGAGCCGGGTCGAGCTGGTCTCGATCCCGCGCGACATCCTCAGCCCGCAGCCGGAGTGCCTGCGCTCGGACGGGACGAAGGCCGGCGCGCGCAGCCAGGCGATGTTCAACGAGGCGTACTCGCGCGGCGCCCAGAACGGGTCCGAGACCGACGGCGCCGCGTGCGTGCAGCGGACCATCGAGCAGCTCACGGGCGTCTACATCCACCACTTCGTCATCGTCGACATGACGGGCTTCGTCGACATGGTGGACGCCGTCGGCGGGATCCCGATGTGCATCCCCGAGCCGATCAACTCGCCCAAGGCGAAGCTCGTGCTCGAGGCCGGCGTGCACGAGTTCGACGGCGTGACGGCCCTGCGGTTCGCCCGCGCCCGGACCGGTCAGGGCCTCGACGGCTCCGACACCTCGCGCATCGGCCGGCAGCAGGAGCTCATGGCGGCGACCGCGCGGACCGTGCTGAGCAAGAACCTGCTCACCGACGTGCCGGAGCTCGTCCGCTTCCTCAACGCGGCGACGCGCTCGCTCACCGTGAGCAGCGGGCTCGCCGGCATCCCCGACATGACCGGCCTGGCGTACAGCCTCCGCGGGATCTCCCCGGACGACATCACGTTCATGACGATCCCCAACCGGCCGTACCCGGAGAACCGGAACCGGCTGATCTTCGACGACACGGCCGCCCTCGTCTGGGCGAACATCGCCAACGACGTGCCCATGACCACCGGCATCCCGGGGCTGGAGCCGACGACCGTCGACCCCGGCACGGCCGACCCCGCCGCGCCGACGACGCCGACGCCCGCGCCGACGCGTACGCCCGGGGCCGAGCCGTTCACGCCCGCCGACGTCACGGCGGTCTGCGGCTGATGGCCGAGCGGCCGCCGAGCTTCGAGCCCGGGTCGCGGCGCCGGCCGCCCCGCGCCGACGACGCTGTCGTGGTCGGGCGGCCCGCCCGCCCGGCGCAGCCCGCGCGGCGCGTGCCGCCA
>JAAZAC010000080.1 GCA_012514545.1 Actinomycetales bacterium
CGCACCTCGTCCTTGAACAGGGTGCGCAGCGGCTCGACGAGCTCGAACTGCAGGTCGTCCGGGAGGCCGCCCACATTGTGGTGGGACTTGATGTTCGCGGCGCCCTCGCCGCCGCCCGACTCGACGACGTCGGGGTAGAGCGTGCCCTGGACGAGGAACCGCACCTCCTCGCCGTGCGCGCCGCCCTCGGCGACGACCTCGCGCGCGGCGGCCTCGAAGGTCCGGATGAACTCCCGGCCGATGATCTTGCGCTTCTCCTCCGGGTCGGTGACGCCGGCGAGCGCGGTGAGGAACCGCTCGCGCGCGTCGACGACCTTGAGCTGGACGCCCGTCGCGGCGACGAAGTCCTTCTCCACCTGCTCGGGCTCGCCGCGGCGCAGCAGCCCGTGGTCGACGAAGACGCAGGTGAGCCTGTCCCCGATGGCGCGCTGGACGAGGGCCGCGGCCACCGCCGAGTCCACGCCGCCGGACAGCCCGCAGATCGCCCGCCCGTCGCCGACCTGCGCGCGGATCGCCGCGACCTGGTCCGCGACGACGTTGCCGGGCGTCCAGTCCGGCCGCAGCCCCGCCCCGCGATAGAGGAAGTTCTCCAGCGCCTGCTGCCCCAGCGGCGAGTGCCGCACCTCCGGGTGCCACTGCAGCCCGTAGAGCCGGCGCTCGTTGTCCTCGAACGCGGCGACCGGGGCGCCCGACGACCGGGCGAGCACCGCGAAGCCCTCCGGCGCCGCCGTCACCGCGACCCCGTGGCTCATCCACACCGACTGCTCCGACGGCGAGCCGGTCAGCAGCACGCCCGGCCGGTCCACCAGGACCGTCGTCCCGCCGTACTCCCCCGTCGCGCCCGCGTCGACGGTGCCGCCGAGCGCGTGCGCCATGGCCTGGAAGCCGTAGCAGATGCCGAGCACGGGCACGCCCGCCTCGAACAGCGCGCGGTCGACCGACGGCGCCCCCGGCTCGTACACGCTGGCCGGTCCGCCCGACAGGATGACGGCGGCCGGGCGCCGCTCGAGGATCTGCTCGACCGACCACGTGTGCGGCACGATCTCCGAGTACACGTGCGCCTCGCGCACGCGGCGCGCGATGAGCTGCGCGTACTGGGCGCCGTAGTCGACGACGAGGACGGGACGCACGCCGGTGCCGGGGCTCTCGCTCACGCGGGGAGTCTAGTGACGGCCTCGCCCCGGGCCAGGTGCGCCTCCGCGTCGCGGTGCACGCGCCGCTCCATGACGAAGCTCATCACGGGCACGACGCCGGCCAGCACCATCGTCACGAGCCGTCCCCAGCCCCAGCGGACCTTCGCCCAGAGGTCGATCACGGTGGCGAGGTAGACGACGTAGATCCAGCCGTGCACGAACGCCACCCAGGTCCCGATGACGGGGAGGGGTTCGCCGTCGGGCCCGACGCCGCCGGCCTGGACCAGGTACTTGAGGACCATCTCCGCGGTGAGGACGAGGAGCATCGTGCCGGTGATCCACGCCATCACCCGGTAGCGCCGGAGCGCGGCGCGCAGCTTCTCCATGCCGCCATCCTGCCCGACGGCGCGGCCTACACCGGCACGTCCGTGCGCCGGCCCAGGTAGACGACGCCGGGCACCGTCAGCGGCAGCTCGGCGAAGCCGAGGCGGTCGTAGAACGCGCGGGCGCCGGTGTTCCTGGGGTCGACGCCGAGGTGCACGCCCGGCACGCCCCGCGCGGCGAGCGCGGCCACGAACGCGCGGATGAGCGCCCGGCCGTGGCCGGCGCCCTGGTGCTCCGGGAGCACGTCGACGTGCAGGTGCGCCGGGTGCCCCTCGAGGCCCGGGTGGAGGTTGTGCTCGGGGTGGTGCAGCAGGTCGAGCAGGTCGTGCTCGCGCGTGCCCGCCGGGGCCCTGTCGCGCGGGTGGCGCGGCCCGACGCGCGGCAGCCACCGCTC
>JAAZAC010000081.1 GCA_012514545.1 Actinomycetales bacterium
CCGGGCCGCGCTGGAGCCGGGCCGCGCGGGCACCGGGCCGCGCTAGAGGGGGACCAGGACCGTCCGGGTCGCGTCCCACGGCTCGGCCCAGCCGAGCGCGTCGAGCAGGCGGTCGAGGACGAGGGCGGTGAACCCCCAGACGAGGTGGTCGCCGTCGTCGTGGGGCACGAGGAAGGCCGGGCCCACCTCCGCGGGGCGGGGCCGCCCGACGACGGTGGCGGGCAGCAGCGCGGTGCGGCGGTGCACGGGGTCCACGAGGTCCGCGACGGGGGCGCGGAAGACGGTGGCGGACTCGCCGTGGTCGACGACGCCGACGGGGGAGGGCCGGGCCCACCACGCGAGGACCGGCACCACGACGTGGTTGCTCACGTGCACCGGCAGCTCGCCCAGCGCGCCGAGCACCTCGACGCCGGCCGGGTCGAGGCCGGTCTCCTCGGCGGCCTCGCGCAGCGCCGCCGCCTCGGGGCCGTCGTCGCCGGGGTCGAGGCGGCCGCCCGGGAAGGCGACCTGGCCGGGGTGGTGGGCGAGCGAGGCGGCGCGCCCCACGAGCAGGAGGTCGAGGTCGGCGGGCACCCGCGGCGTCGCGTGCTCGGCCGGGCGGTCGTCGAGCGCACCGAAGAGCACGAGCACGGCGGCCGGGCGCGGGTGCCCGGAGACGCGCGGCAGGTCCGGCCACGCGAGACCGCGGGCCGCGAGCGCCGCCAGCTCGGCGCGGGGGCCGGTCACGACGCGTCCTCGCCCGCCTCGTGGCGGGCGAGGCGCGCCTCGGCCTCCGCGAGACGTCCCTCGAGGTCGGCGACCTGGTCCTGGAGCGCGAGCACGCGGCGCACGCCCGGGAGCGTCACGCCGTCGGCGGTCAGCTCGAGGACCTCCCGCAGCCGGTGGATCTGGCGGCGGGTGTAGCGCCGCTGGTTGCCCTCGGAGCGCCCGGGCCGGACGACGTCCTGCTCGTCCAGGCGGCGCAGCTGGGCCACCGGGACGCCCAGGAGCTGGGCGACCTGGCCGACCGTGTACAGGGCCGCGTCGACGTCGTCGAGCTCGACCGGCTCACGACCCCGTTGCCGCTCGCCCATCGCGTGCCTACCTCCCGGTGCGCCCTCGCTCACGTCCGTGCGGACTCCCCATCGTCCCATCCGTGCGCGGCGCACGTCGTCGACCCGCCGTCGGTGCACAGACGCAGGTCGTCCGGCAGGCCCCGCACCTCCACGCCGTCGGTGGTCGCGACGAGCTCGACGCGCGCGGTGCCGAGCGGCAGGCCGTCGACCCGGACCGGCGCGACGGCGGCCGGTGCCGCGTGGACGCACACCTCGCCGTGCGGCAGGCACGCGTCGAGGCCGAGCGCGGCGCGGACGAGCTCGTACGGCGCGGCGGCCGCCCACGCCTGCGGCGAGCACGACGTCGGGTAGGGGACCGGCACGGGCTTGTCGTCGGCGTCGAACCCGCAGAAGAGTTCCGGCAGCCGGCCGCGGTAGGCGCGGACGGCGCGCAGCAGCCCGGCGACGACGCGCTCGGCGTGCTCGGCGAGCCCGTACCGGGCGAGGCCCGACGCCGCGAGCGTCGTGTCGTGCGGCCAGACCGTGCCCGTGTGGTAGCCGACGGGGTTGTACGTGGCCGACGACGCGGCGAGCGTGCGCAGGCCGAAGCCGGTGAATATGTCCGGCGACAGGAGCGCGTCGGCCACCTGGGGCGCCCGCTCGCGCGGCACGATGCCGGTCCACAGGCAGTGGCCCATGTTCGACGCCAGCGCGTCCACCGGCCGCTTGTCCCGGTCGAGCGCGAGCGCGTACCAGCCGCGCTCGGGGAGCCAGAACGCGTCGTCGAACGCCCGCCGCAGCGCGGACGCCCGCTCGCGCCACGTCGCCGCGCCGCGGCCCTCCTCGAGCACCTCGGCGAGGTGCGCGCGGGCGAGGTAGGCCGCGTACGCGTAGCCCTGCACCTCGGCGAGGGCGATGGGCGCCCGCGCGGGCGTGCCGTCGGCGAAGGCGATGGCGTCGTGGCTGTCCTTCCAGCCCTGGTTGACGAGCCCACGGTCCGTGCGGCGCTGGTACTCGAGGAACCCGTCGCCGTCGCGGTCGCCGCGGGTGAGCATCCAGTCGAGGGCCGCGTCGACCGCCGGCAGGAGCGCGGCGACGGCGTCCCGCGGCGCGCCCCAGCGCAGCGCGCGGTCGACGAGCACGACGAACAGCGGGGTCGCGTCGACCGAGCCGTAGTAGACCGAGGAGCCGCCCAGGGCCAGCTCGTGGTCCATGCCGAGCCGCACCTCGTGGAGGATCTTGCCCGGCTCCTCCTCCGTCATCGGGTCGTCGCGCCGGCCCTGCAGGCGCGCGAGCGTGCGCAGCGTGCCGAGCGCGAGGGAGGGCGCGAACGGCATCGCCATCCAGCTCGTCAGCAGGGAGTCGCGCCCGAAGAGCGCCATGAACCACGGGGCGCCCGCGGCGACGACGTCGTCCTCGGGGTGGGCGGCGTCGACGATGCGCAGCGCGCCGAGGTCGCGCTCGGTGCGGTCGAGCGCGGTCTGGAGCGTGGGGTCGCCCGTGTAGACGTCGGCCGACGCCTGGCGCCAGCTGCGCATCCGGCGGGCGGCGGGCGCGGACTCGACCGGGCGGTCCACCGGGAACGCCGCCTCGAGCTCGTCGTCCCCGAGGCTCGGGCGGACCTCGACGGTGGTGGTCCACGACCCGTGCGGCGGGACGACGGCGCGCATGGTCAGGCCCGCGATCGTGGCGTCCGCGCCGGGCGCCGCGATGCGGACCCCCCGCCGGGACCCGGCCCGCTCGACCCACAGCACGAGGTTGTCGCCGACGGCGCGGCGCCCCACGCGCTGGGGCCGGACCCCGCGCGCGGCCTTGACCTCGAAGAGGTCGGCGAAGTCCGCGTCGACCTCGAGGTGGAGCTGCACCCCGGCCGCCTCGGTCGCGAAGTTCCGCAGCGTGATGTCCTCGCGCAGGCCGCTGCCGACGAGGCGGCGCCGCTCGACGACGAGGGTCGGGTCGGTCCGGTCGGGCCGCGGGGCGGCGCGACCCACGAACGTGGTCTCGAACGGCTCGGCGGGGATCGCCGTCAGGGGGTCGACGGGGTGGCCGTCGACCTCGAGCCGCCACGTCGAGAGCACGCGCGTGTCCTCGACGAAGAGCCCCTGGGCCTGCTCGGGCTCGATGTCGCCGGACGGCGAGCTGACGCAGAACGCGGTGCCCGCGACGAGCGTCGTGCCGGGCTCCGACGGGTCGACGCCCGCCGGCGCGACGCCGGTCGCGGCGAGCCGGTCCCCCTCCATGCGGTGGTCCTCCCGGGGTCGTCCTCCAACGTTCGGTGCTATAAACATGCTAGTGCCTTGACAGGAAACTTCATGCAGAAGGAGGAGGTTTGGGGATGGCGGAGGTGGACGGAGGCGCCGCCCTGCTCGACGGTGGTGCGTCGGCGCTGGAGGAGATCGCGCCGACGACGCGGGGCGCGGCGTCCGCAGGGGGACTGGCCACGTCGAACGGTGCGCCACGGCAGGGCCGGGACACCCGGCCCGGGCGGCGCGGCGGGTCCGAGGGCGGGCCCCTGCGGATCGCGATGATCGCCCCGCCGTGGTTCGAGCTCCCGCCCCGCGGCTACGGCGGCACGGAGGCCGTCGTCGCCGCCCTCGTCGACCAGCTCGTCGCCCGCGGCCACCACGTCACGCTCATCGGCGCCGGCCGGCACCGCACCGCCGCCCAGCGCTTCGTGCGCGTCTTCGACGAGGCGCCGTCGTCCGAGCTCGGCGACCCGATGCCCGAGGTCATCCACGCCGCCGCGGCGGACGTCGCCATCCGCGCCCTGGACGTCGACGTCGTGCACGACAACTCCCTCGCCGGCCCGCTGCTCGCGCGCGGCCGGGACGTGCCGACCGTCGTCACGATGCACGGGCCCGTCACGGGGCGGCAGGGCGAGTACTACGAGCGGCTCGGCCGCGCCGTCCACCTCGTCGCGATCTCCGAGGCGCAGCGGCGCATCAACCCGCGGCTGCACTGGGTCGACACCGTGCACAACGCGATCGACGTGCGGTCGTTCCCGTTCCGCGCCCGCAAGGACGACTACGTCCTGTGGCTCGGCCGGTTCAGCCCCGACAAGGGCGCCCACATCGCCATCGACGCCGCGCGGGCGGCCGGCCGCCGCATCGTGCTGGCCGGCAAGCTCAACGAGGCGCCCGAGCGCGCCTACTTCGAGGAGGCCGTGCGGCCGCGCCTCGGCCCGGACGCGGAGTACGTGGGCGAGGCCGACGCCACGCTCAAGCGCGAGCTGTTCGCCGGCGCCCGCTGCCTCGTCTTCCCGATCCAGTGGGAGGAGCCCTTCGGCATGGTCATGATCGAGGCGATGGCGTGCGGCACGCCCGTCGTCGCCACGCGGCGCGGCAGCGTGCCCGAGGTGGTCGCCCACGGCCGGACCGGCATCGTCGTCGACTCCGTCGACGAGGTGGCGGCGGCCATCGGCCGGGCCGAGGAGCTCGACCCGGCGGCCGCCCGCGCGCACGTGGCTGCCCGGTTCGACCTCACGGTCATGGGCGCGGGCTACGAGCGCGCCTACCGCGGCGTGCTCGAGCGGGAGGGCGAGCGGACGCGCCGCCTCCTGGCGAGCTGACCCGCCCGCCGGTGCGCGAAGGTCCCGTGACGATGCCGTGGGTGCCCGGTGGTCCGGGCGGTGCCGCGGCGGGGCAGACCGTACGATGACCGGATGGCCCACCTGCCGCTGCGGTCGCTCGCCGACCTGAGGGCGCTCGGGCGGGACGACCTCGACCGGCTGGCCGCCGAGATCCGCGCGTTCCTCGTCCAGTCGGTGTCGCGCACCGGCGGGCACCTCGGCCCGAACCTCGGCGTCGTCGAGCTGACCATCGCCGTGCACCGGGTGTTCCGGTCCCCGCGCGACACGATCGTGTTCGACACGGGCCACCAGGCCTACGTGCACAAGATCCTCACCGGCCGCACCGACTTCTCCGGGCTGCGCCGGCGCGGCGGCCTCTCCGGCTACCCCAACCGCGCGGAGTCCGAGCACGACGTCGTCGAGAACTCGCACGCCTCGACGGCGCTGTCGTGGGCGGACGGCATCGCGAAGGCGTATGCGCTGCGCGGCGCGGTGGACCGGCACGTGGTCGCCGTCGTCGGCGACGGGGCGCTCACGGGCGGCATGGCCTGGGAGGCCCTCAACAACATCGCGGCCGGGCACGACCGGCGGCTCGTCATCGTCGTCAACGACAACGGCCGCTCGTACGACCCGACCTTCGGGGGCTTCGCCGAGCACCTGGACCGCCTGCGCACCGCGCGCTCCTACGAGGACGTGCTGGCGTGGGGCAAGCGCGCGCTGCGCCGCTCCGGCCCGCCGGGGCGCCTCGTCTACGGCGCGCTGCACGGGCTGAAGAAGGGCATCAAGGACGTCGTCGC
>JAAZAC010000082.1 GCA_012514545.1 Actinomycetales bacterium
CCCGCCTGCACCGCGGCGTCGGACACGATGACGTTCACCGGGCTGCCGGAGAGCGCGAGCAGGGAGCCCGCGTGCGCCCCGAACGCGAGCGGCGCCAGCATCTGGGGCACGGCGTGGCCGTTGCGCAGCGCGACGACGACCACCATCGGCAGGAGCGCCGCGACCGAGCCGTTCGGGCTGACGACGGCGGTGAGCAGCGCGACGAGCAGCATGATCGCCACGAGGAGGGGCACGCGCCCCGTGCCCGCGCGCCGCGTCAGCGCGAGGCCGGCCCACGTCGTCACGCCCGTCGCGTCGAGGCCTCGCTCACGACGAACAGCGACGCCACGAAGATGACGACCGGGTCGCCGAAGCCGCTCAGCGCGGCCTCGGCGTCGAGGACCCCCGTCGCGTAGAGCGCGAGCGCGACGAGGATCGCGACGACGCCGACGGGCAGCCGGTTCCACAGGAACAGCGCGACCGCGCCGCCGAGGACGACGAGGCTGGCGACCGCGGGATCCATGGCGCTGGGTGCCCGGGCCCCTACTGCTCGTCGAAGGCGATGCCCTCGTCCTCGTCGCCGAGCACGAGCGTCCCGCCGTCGTGGACGAGCCGCGGCTCACGGAGCAGGAACGCCTCGAGCCAGGCGTCGAGCCGCGCGCGGTCGTCGGGGCAGGCCATCCGCGTGGACGCCATCGGGCCGACGACGCGCAGCGCGCCGTCGTCCCAGGTGGCCGCCGCCATGAGGGTGTTGCAGCCGGCGTTGACCGAGATGCGGTCCTCCTGGAAGACGAGCCGCACCTCGGCGCCGGGCCCCGGGTCGACGCCGCGGATCTCGGTCGAGACGAAGGCCTTGCCCGCGAGGTCGGGCCCGGCGCCCGCACCGCCGTCGGCGCACGCCGCGAGGACCAGGGCGCACACCGCGAGGATCGGGGCGGCCCGCAGCACGCGCGGGCCGGGGTGACGCGGTCGCGCACGCACGCGGGCCTCCCCTCGCCGTCGGTCAGCCCACCCTCGCGCACGCGGCGCGCGCCGGTGACCACCCGGAACGGGTGGTCCGGGCCGGGGCGCGCTCGGGACGCCGCGGGCCGCGCGTGCTCAGGGCACGCGGCCGCCCGCGCGCGCCCGCCCCGGCGCGGCGCCGGCCGTCAGGCCGTCAGGACACCGGCACGGCGAGGCGCCAGCCCTCGCCGACGGGCTCGGTGCCCTCGGGGAGGTCCGCCGTCGCGATGACGACGTTCGTCCCCGTCCCGGAGACCTTCTCCCACCGACTGCCGTAGCAGAGGTCGACCTTGATGTCCGGCGGATCCGCGGACAGCGTGGCCTCCTCGATCAGCTCGGTGGTGCCGTTCTCGGCATCGGCGGCCCAGTACACAGTGGCGTGCGGGTGGTAGCTGGCCCACTCCCACTTCCACTGGCGCTGGACCTGCTCCCAGTGGCAGAGGGTCTCCGTCGACTCGGACATGTACGCCCACCTCCTGGAGGTCGTGCGCGCCGTCGCGCACCGGTTCCCCCGATCCTGACACCCCGGGCCCACATGGGGGGAGGGGACCTTGGGCCCGATGCCGACGAACCTGGCGTTCGGGTCACCCGAAGGGGGCTCTCTCTCGAACACCTGTTCGACTACCCTGGATCCGTGCCCACGGGCGGAGCGACGATCCTGCACGCCGACCTCGACGCGTTCTACGCGTCGGTCGAGCAGCTGCTGGACCCCGCCCTCAGGGGCCGGCCGGTCGCCGTCGGGGGCGGCCCGGGTGGGGGCGTGGTGCTCGCGGCGTCGTACGAGGCGAAGCGGTTCGGGGTGCGCGGCGGCATGGGCGGGTACCAGGCGGCGCGGCTGTGCCCGCACCTGACGTTCGTACGGGGGCACTTCACCGAGTACCAGCGGCTCGGCGACGCCGTGATGGCCGTGCTGCGCGACGTCACCCCGCTGGTCGAGCGGATCTCGATCGACGAGGCGTTCCTCGACGTGTCCGGCGCGGTCCACCTCTTCGGCCCGCCGGAGGCGATCGCCGCGCACATCCGCGCCCGGGTGCGCGAGGAGGTCGGGCTGCCGATCTCCGTGGGCGCCGCGCGCACCAAGCACCTCGCGAAGATCGCCTCGCAGGTCGCCAAGCCCGACGGCCTCGTCGTCGTGCCGCCGGGCCGCGAGCGGGAGTTCCTCGACCCCCTCCCCGTCGGCCTCGTGTGGGGCGTGGGCCCCGTGACCGAGGAGCGCCTCGCCGGGCTGGGCATCCGCACGATCGGCGACCTCGCCCGCACGCCGTCGCGGACGGTCGAGCGGCTGGTGGGGCACGCCGTCGGGCACAAGCTGTGGTCGATGGCGCACGACGACGACCCGCGCCGCATCGTCACGGCGCGCCGCGCCGGGTCGGTCGGTGCGCAGTCGGCGATGCGCGCGCAGCGGCCGGACCCGGCCCGCGTGCGCGCGGTCCTCGCCCACCTCGCGGACCGGGTGGCGCGCCGGCTGCGGGAGAAGGGCCGGGCCGGGCGCACGGTCACGGTGCGCGTGCGCTTCGCGGGCATGCGGTCCGTGACCCGGGCGCGGACCCTCCCCCAGCCCGTGGCGACGACGCTCACGCTCACCGAGATCGCCGAGCGGCTCGTGCGGTCGGTCCTCGACGAGGAGCCGGACGCGGAGGTCACGCTGCTCGCGATCTCCGTGTCCGGGCTCGCCGACCAGCGGGTCATCCAGCCCGAGCTCGACCTCGAGCCGGACGACCCGTGGCGGCCGGGATCGGCGTCGGGGACCGCCCGCCGGGCGGTGGACGGTTCGCTCGATCGCATCCGGGCGCGGTTCGGCACCGGGTCGGCCGGCTACCTGCCCGCGCTGCTCGGCGGCGCGGTGGCCGTGCCCGACGAGTTCCGCGAGCTCGCCGAGCACGAGGTCTGAGGGCGGCGCCGGCGTCAGCGCCCGCGCGGTGCGCTCGGCCGCTCCGCCCGGGCGCGCCCGCGCAGCCGCCGCACGGCCATACCTGCCGTGGCCACCGTCACCGCGCCCGCGGCGACGCCCGCCGCCACCTCGGCGGGCAGCGAGACGAGGTCGCCGCTGCCGCGCGCCACCACGACCCACGAGAGCCCCCACACGATCGCCGCCCCGATCGCGAGCCGGCCGCGCGTCCACACCGCGGAGGCCACGCCGGCCACCCCGGCGAGGGCGAGGGCGGCGACCGCCCAGGCGTCGGCCGTCGTCGACGCGGCCGCGGCGGCCGGGTCGTCCGTCCCCGCGATGACGACCGCGAACACGTTGGCGATCGTCGCCACGGTCACCCAGCCGAGGTAGAGGCCCGTCGTGCCGTCCAGCACCACCGCCTCGACGACGCCGGACGGCCGCCGCTCCCCCAGCCGGGCCACGGCGACGAGCAGGACGGCGAGCAGCGCGAGGATGACCGGCACGCTCAGCACGAGCAGCCCGCCCTGGACGACGCCGATCCACGCCGCGTTGAGCAGCATCGCCGCCAGGACGAGCCACCCGACGCGGCGCTGGCGCTCGTCCGCCCGGCGGGCCGGGAGCGCCTGCCAGACGGCGTACGCGAACAGCCCCGCGTAGATCACCGACCAGATCATGAAGGCCGGCTCGCCGGGGGCCACCGGCGTCGCGTCCGCGGCGAGGGCGCCGTCGCCGACCTCCTGCTGCGACGGCCCGCCCGCGGCCCCGCTGCCGAGCCAGCCGGCGACGGCGGAGAGCACCGCACCGACGACGACGGCGACCTGCCGGGCCACGTCGCCCCCGCGCCGCCCCGGCTCCGGCACCGCCCCGGGCGCGCGGCCGGGCGGCTCGGTCAGGTCGGTGGGGTGGCTCGGCGTCGGGGCGTGGGCGTCGGGCATCGCACCATGCTCACCGACGGCGGCGCCCGCCGCACCCGGGCGGGCGGGCGGCGCCGGGTCAGTCGTTGCTGCGCAGCGCGCGGCGGCGCTGCTCGAGGTCGACGAGCTCGGCGAACGCCGCGCCGTACGCCTCGGCGTCGGCCGTCGGGTCCATGCGCTGCAGGCGGCCGCGCAGGTCGGCGATCTGCCGGGTCAGCAGCACGTCGAGGAGCGCCCCCACGACCCCGCGCACGTAGTCCTCGAGCGCGGCGGGGCGGTCCTCCGGCAGCGGCGTCACGGCGAGCTCGGTGACGGTCCCGGCGATCGGCCCCGCCGCCTCCTCGCGGACACGCTCGAGCCACGCGGCCTCGCCGCCCGCCGCCGCGAGCGCGCCGACGCCGCCCGCGGCGCGCACCGCCTCGTGCACCGCGCGCAGCGCGGGGACGGAGAACGCGTCGTCCGGCAGCGCGTCGAAGACGGCCGCGTCGACCTTGCCGGGGTGCTGCAGGACGGCGGCCAGCACGTTCCGCTGGAGCGTCGCCACCGGGTCCTCGCGCTCGAGGCGCGGGCGGGGCGCCTCGTCGCCGTCCTGGCGCGGCGCGGGGCCGCTCGCCCGCCCCGCCGCCTGCACGGCGCGCGCCACGGCGTCGTGCTCCATGCCGAGCCAGCCCGCGAGCATCCGCGCGTACTCGGGCCGCAGCGCGGCGTCGCGGATCCGCGCGACGATCGGCGCCGACGCCCGGAGCGCCGCGACGCGCCCCTCGGCGGTCTCGAGGTCGTGCGTGGCGATCGTCGAGCGGATGACGAACTCGAACAGCGGCACCCGCCCCTGCACGAGCGCCACGACCGCGTCCGGCCCCTTCGTCTGCCGCAGCTCGCACGGGTCCATCCCGCTCGGCTCGACCGCCACGAACGTCTGCGCGTAGAAGCGCTGGTCCTCGCCGAACGCCCGCAGCGCCGCCTTCTGCCCCGCCTCGTCGCCGTCGAACGTGAAGATGATCTCCCCGCCGACGGACTCCCCCGACGACAGCTGCACGCCGCCGCCCGCGGTCGTGTCGCCGAGCAGCCGCCGCAGCACGCGCGCGTGGTCCGCGCCGAACGCGGTGCCGCACGTGGCCACGGCCGTCGGCACGCCCGACAGGTGGGCGGCCATGACGTCCGTGTACCCCTCGACCACGACGACCTGCTTGCGCCGCGCGATCTCGCGCTTGGCCAGGTCGATCCCGTAGAGGACCTGCGTCTTCTTGTACAGGACGGTCTCCGGGGAGTTGAGGTACTTGGGCCCGTCGTCGTCCTCGAGGATGCGGCGCGCGCCGAAGCCGACGACGTCGCCGGTCACGTCCCGGATCGGCCACACCAACCGCCCGCGGAACCTGTCGTACAGCCCGCGCTGCCCCTGGCTCATGAGGCCCGACGCCGACAGCTCGGCCTCCGTGAAGCCCTTGCCGCGCAGGTGGCGCAGCAGGGCGTCCCAGCCCTGCGGCGCGAAGCCCACGCCGAACTGCTCGGCCACCTGCCGGTCGAAGCCGCGCTCGGCGAGGAACCGCCGTCCGGGTGCGGCCGCCGGCGTCAGCAGCTGCTCGGCGTAGAACGCGGCCGCGTGGCGGTGTGCCTCGAGGAGGCGCTGCCGCCGCCCCGGCTCCTCGCCCGGACGGGCCGGGCCGCCGTCCTCGTAGCGGAGCTGGATGCCGACGCGGGCGGCGAGGTGCTCGACGGCCTCGGCGAAGCCCAGCCCGTCGATCTTCTGCACGAAGGAGATGACGTCGCCGCCCTCGCCGCACCCGAAGCAGTGCCAGAGGTTGACGGGCGGCCGGACGTGGAACGACGGGGTCCGCTCGTCGTGGAAGGGGCACAGCCCCTTGAGGGAGCCGACGCCGGCGGGCTTGAGCGTGACGTGCTCGCCGACGATCTCCTCGATCCGCGCGCGTTCACGCACCGCGGCGACGTCCTCGCTCCGGATGCGCGCCACGCCGCGAGTCTAGGCCGTGCCGACGACGGGCCGGCCGCGCCCGCTCAGCGGGCGGGGCCGAGCAGGCGGGCGTGCCAGTCGGCCGCGCTGACGTCGGTGAGCGAGGCGACCTGGTCGACGACGACGCGCAGGCGGGCGCCGTCGTCGGCGGCGGTGGCCCAGTCGGCGGCGAACGGCGGCTCGAGCTGGTCGGGCCGCTCGAACAGCTCGGCGACGAGGTCCCGCAGGAGGCGGCGCTGGCCGGCGTACAGGGGCTCCATCTCGCGGGGCGCCATGACGAACGCCGCGGCCAGCCCCTTGAGCACGGTGATCTCGGCGAGGACCGTCTCGGGCACCACGAGCGACGCGGCGTACCGGGTGAGCGGACCGGTGCCGTACCGCTCGCGGGTCGCGGCGATCGCGCCGCGGCAGAACCGGCCGATGAGGTCGCTCGTCATGTCCTTGAGCGCGGCGAGGGCCCCGCGGGAGCCGTCGAAGCCGCGCACCCAGCTCGGCATCCGCGGCAGCCGCGCCATCGCCGCCCGCAGCGCCGGCTCCCCCACGGCCTCCCCGTACCAGGTGCGGGCCGTCGCGACGACGCGGTCGCGCACCTCCGCGTCGGCGAGCACGCCGGGGTCGAGGCGGCCGGCGACCACGGCGTCCTCGACGTCGTGCACCGAGTAGGCGATGTCGTCGGCGAGGTCCATCACCTGCGCCTCGAGGCAGCGCACGCCCGGCGGGGCGCCCTCGCGCAGCCACGCGAAGGCCTCCTGGTCGTCGGGGTACACGCCGAACTTCGTCGTCCGCACGCCGTCGGGCCCGACGGGCGCGTCCGCGGCGCCCCACGGGTACTTCACCGAGGCGTCGAGGCTCGCGCGCGTGAGGTTGAGGCCGGCGCTCGCGCCGTCCGCGTCGACGACCTTCGGCTCGAGGCGCGTGAGCAGGCGCAGCGTCTGCGCGTTGCCCTCGAAGCCGCCGACGTGCGCCGTCAGCTCGGCGAGCGCGCGCTCCCCGTTGTGCCCGAACGGCGGGTGGCCGAGGTCGTGCGCGAGGCAGGCGGCGTCGACGACGTCGGGGTCGCAGCCGAGGGCCTTGGCGAGCTCGCGGCCCACCTGCGCGACCTCGAGCGTGTGCGTGAGCCGCGTGCGCACGAAGTCGTCGCTGGCCGGCACGAGGACCTGCGTCTTCGCGCCCAGCCGGCGCAGCGCGGCCGAGTGCACGACGCGCGCGCGGTCGCGCTCGAACGCCGTCCGGGCGGGCGACTTCGGCGCCTCCGGCACTCGGCGGGCGCGGTCGACGTCGGAGTAGGACGCTGCCACGAGCGTCACCCTAGCCAGGCGCACCGCCCGCCCGACGCCGGCCCCCGCTCACCCCTTCACGGCGCCGGCCGTCAGCCCGCCCACGATGTACTTCTGCAGGTACATGAACAGCGCCAGGACCGGCAGCGCGGTGATGACGGCGCCCGCCGCGAACAGGCCCCAGTTCGCCTCGAGCAGCCGGGACACCCAGCCGTACAGCCCGACGGCGAGCGTCCAGTTCCGCTCGGACTGCAGCACGACGCGGGCGATGATGAACTCGCCGAACGTCGAGATGAACGACAGCAGCCCGACCACGGCGAGGATCGGCGAGACCAGCCGCAGGATGATCGTCCAGTAGATCTGGGCGTGCGTGGCGCCGTCGATCTTCGCGGCCTCGTCGAGCTCGCGCGGGACCGTGTTGAAGAATCCGTACATGAGGAACGTGTTCACGCCGAGCGCCCCGCCCAGGTAGACGCAGATCAGCGCGATCTTCGAGTTCACGCCCAGCGCGGGCACCACGTTCCCGAGCCCGAGCAGCAGCAGGAAGATCGCGACGAACGCGAGCATCTGCGGGAACATCTGGATGACCAGCAGCGACGTCAGCCCCGCGCGCCGGCCGGAGAACCGGAAGCGGCTGAACGCGTACGCGGCGGCCGCGCCCATGAGCACGGTGCCGACCGCCGTCGCGATCGCGATGACCAGCGTGTTCGCCATCCAGGTCCAGAAGACCGTGCCGTTCAGCGCCCGGAAGTTGGACAGGCTGACCTCGGCGAAGAGCCGGTTGGAGCCGGTGAGCGTGCCGCCGTCGGACAGCGCCGCCGAGACGACGTAGACGACCGGGAAGGCGGCGTAGACGACGGCGACCACGCCGACGACGTGCCGCCAGCCGATCTCGGTCAGCCACCGGCGGGCGCCCATCCGGTTGCGCGCGGGCGGCCGCTCCGCGGCGGACGCGGGCCGGGGTGCGGCGGCGAGGGGGGTGGGAGCGGCCATGTCAGCTCATCTCCTCGAGCTTGCGGGTCTGGCGGAAGGCGATCGCGGACACGGTCGCGACGATGAGGAAGATGACGATCGACAGGGCGCTCGCCAGCCCGTAGTTCTTCGGGGCGGACCCGTCGACGCCGGACACGCTGTAGACCATCGAGATGAGGATGTCCGTGTGCCCGAGGGGCACCGACGCGTCCGCGAACCTCGGCCCGCCGCCGGTGAGCATGTAGATCAGCGTGAAGTTGTTGAAGTTGAACGCGAACGACGAGATGAGCAGCGGCGCGGTCGCGACGAGGAGGAGCGGCATGACCACCGACCGCCACGTGCGGAACCGGCCGGCGCCGTCGACCTTGGCGGCCTCGAGCAGGTCGCTCGGGATCGCCTGCAGCGCGCCCGTCGTGATGAGGAACATGTACGGGAAGCCGAGCCAGAGGTTGACGCCGAGCACGGAGAGCTTGGCGAGCCACGGGTCCGTGAGCCACCCGATCTCGGCCCCGCCCAGCAACACCTCGTTGACGAAGCCGAAGCGCCGGTTGAGCAGGCCGGACCACAGCAGCGCGGCGAGGAAGCCCGGGATCGCGTACGGCAGGATCAGCAGCGTCCGGTAGACCCGGCGGCCGCGCACGCGCGGGTCGTTGAAGACCATCGCGAGGAACAGGCCGAGCAGGAACGTCGTCACGACGCTGAGCAGGGCGAACGCGAAGGTCCAGGCGAGGATGCGCAGGAACGGCTGGGCGTACCGCGCGTCCCCGAAGGCGGTGACGAAGTTCTCGGCGCCCACCGGGACGCGCCAGCCGACGCCGAGCGTGGTGCCGTCCTCCGCCTCGAACTGCCCCCTGTCGTTCGGGCGGTACACGGTGCCGGTGACCTGGTCCGTCATCGTGTCGGCGTCGGCGTCGTAGACGAGGGCGGACCGGTACACGTACCCCGTCCGCGCATCCTGCGTGCGGATCGACCCCGCCTCGGCGTCGTCGGAGACGGGCACGCGCAGCCGGGTCACCTCCTGCTGGCGGGCGAGGACCTCCTGCCGGGACAGCACCGTCCAGCCGGGCACGTCCGCGATGACCCGCCCGTCGACGACGGCGTCCGGCACCTCCTCCAGCGGCCGCTCCGCCGTGCCGACGCGGACGGCGTCGTCGACGACGACCGCGAAGCCCAGCGTGCCGCCGTCGTCCGCGACGACGGCGAGGGGCACGCCGGCCGTGCCCTCGACGCGCCGCTCGTTCTGGATGAGCAGCGCGTCGATCGCGTGCTCCTTGGTCGAGTTGTGCCCGTCGCCGTAGTTCGTGAACGCGACGAACCCGGTGTAGGCGACGACGTAGATCTGGTAGACGAGCAGGAACGCCAGCCCGGGCAGGACGTACTTCATGGGCAGCGTGCGCCGGCTGAAGTAGACGTAGTTGGCCGCCACGAGCAGGGCGACCATCGCCCAGAGGATGCCGAACGACTCCTCCGCCCACGCGGCGAGGACGACGTACACGCCGAACGCGTCGACGAGCGCCATCAGCGCGATCTTGACGAGGAGCCCTGCGGTGGTGCCGCGCTCGTGCCGCGCGGTCACCCCTGGGCCGCGGGCGCGGTCGGCGTCGGTCCCGGCGGGCGCCGGACGGGTGGACGAGCTGCTCATGGGTCGACTCCGCACCGTTGCGAGAGGGTCTGTGGCACGTCCCTGGTGCCGAGTGTGGCGCAGGGGGCGGGGGCGCACCCCTCGAGCGCGGGGCTCGAGGGGTGCGCCGGGCCGGCCGGGCCGGCGGCGTCGTCAGGCCGGGCGTCGCTCCCGGCCGTCAGGACGCGTCGAGCGCGCCCTGGATGTCGGCGACCATCTTCTCCCAGGTGGAGACCGGGTCCGCGCCGTTGAGGATGTTCGCCTCGGTCACGCCCCAGAACTCCCAGACGGCACCCATCTCGGGGATCGAGGGCATCGGCACGGCGTCGGCGCCGACCTCGCGGAAGCCCGCGGTGATCGGGTCGGCCGACGCGGCGTCGGCGGCCGCGACGAGGGCCGGGGGCCGGTCGCCCGCCTCGTAGAGCGCGAGCTGCGCCTCCTCGGTGGCCAGGTAGTTCACGAGGAAGTCGTTCGCCAGCAGCGCGTTCTCGCTCTGCGCGTTGACGTAGAAGCCCTGCACGCCCACGAACGGCTGGGCGGGCCGGCCGCCGGCCGACGGGATCGGGTCGATCGCCAGCTCGAGGCCCTCGAAGGACCCGAGCATCCAGGGGCCGCCGATGATGAACGGCGCCTGGCCGTTGGCGAACGCCTCGACCGCGATGTCGTACGTGATGGCCGTGTCGATGACGCCGGCCGCGCCCTGCGCCGCGAGCCACTGCGCGAAGGCCGCGCCGTTCTCGCCGCCGAGGGCGAGCTCGGCCGTGTAGCTGCCGTCGTCGTTCTGGACGAACACGGGCGCCCCGAACGAGGTCTGCAGCGGGTACATCGTGTACGGGTCACCCGTCTCGCCGACCTGGATGAGGATCGGGAACTGCGTGCCGGCCGCCTGGCCCATCGCGACGGCCTCGTCCCACGTGGCCGGGGCCTCGGGGGCCAGGGCCGTGTTGCGGATGAGCGCGATGTTCTCGACGGCGTACGGCAGGCCGTAGACCTGGCCCTCGTAGGTGAACGCGTCGAGCGCGACCTGCTCGAACTCCGCGGCCTTGTCGCCGAGCTCGATCGGCGCGACGACGCCGTTGGCCGTCAGCTCGCCCAGCCAGTCGTGGGCGCCGACGGTGATGTCCGGGCCCTCACCCGTGGGCACCTGGGCGTTGAAGTCGGCGCGGATGTCCTCGAAGTTCTTCAGCACCGTCTCGACGGTGCTGCCGGTCTCCTCCTCGAAGGCGGCCGCCGCGGCCTCGACCGCGGCCTGGCGGGTCTCGTCGACCCAGACCGTGAGGGTGCCGCCCTCCGCGGGGGCGGACGTCTCGGGCTGGCCCTCGGCCGGCTCCTCGGACTCGGCGCTGCCGCCGCACGCGGCGAGGGCGAGCGCGGCGCTCATGGCGACTGCTGTCAGCGTGATGCTCCGACGCATCGGGGTCTCTCCCAACGACTCGAGATCGGCCCACGGGCGCCGTCGTGCAGCCCCCGTCGGCCCTGGTGCAGGAACGGTAGGTCGCCGGGTACCGATCATGCAAACGTTTGCGGTAACTTTCAGACAACGATTGCCGACGAGGGTCGCCGGCGTGCCCACGGGGAGGTCGGGATGTCCTCTACGCTGCGGCACGTGCGCACCCGTCTGAAGGACCTCGCCGAACAGGCAGGGGTCAGCACCGCCACGGTGTCCCGCGTGCTCAACGGCAAGCCGGGGGTCGCGGCGGAGACCCGCAAGGCCGTCCTCGCGGCCCTCGACGTGCTCGGCTACGACCGGCCGGAGAAGTTGCGCAACCGGTCACAGGGCCTCGTCGGCCTCATCGTCCCCGAGCTCGACAACCCCGTCTTCCCGGCGCTCGCGCAGGCGATCGAGACGACGCTGTCCGACCGCGGCTACACCCCGCTGCTGTGCACCCAGTCCCCCGGTGGCACCACCGAGGACGAGTACATCGAGATGCTCATCGAGCACGGCGTCGACGGGATCGTCTTCGTCTCCGGCCGTCACGCCGACACGACCGCCTCGACCGAGCGCTACCACCGCCTGCGCGGCCGCGGCCTGCCGATCGTCTTCGTCAACGGCTACGCGGCCGGCGTCGACGCCCCCGCCGTCTCCACCGACGACGCCGTCGCCGTCACCCTCGCCGTGCGGCACCTGCGCAGCCTCGGGCACGAGCGCATCGGCCTCGCCGTCGGGCCCGACCGGTACGTCCCGTCCCGGCGCAAGATCGCGACCTTCACCGCGCTGCTCGCCGAGCAGCGCCCCGACGAGGACGCCGAGCAGCACGTGGTCTCCACCCTGTTCACCGTGGAGGGCGGCCAGGTCGCGGGCGGCGAGCTCATCGACAGCGGCCACACGGCGGTCGTCTGCGGCAGCGACCTCATGGCCCTCGGCGTCATCCGCGCCGCCCGCAGCCGGGGCCTGCGCGTCCCCGAGGACGTCTCCGTCGTCGGGTTCGACGACTCGCCGCTCATCGCCTTCACCGACCCGCCGCTGACCACGCTGCGCCAGCCCGTCGTCGCCATGGGCAAGGCGGCCGTCAGCGCGCTCATGGCCGAGATCGGCGGCACGCGGGTGTCCCGCACCGAGCTCCTCTTCCACCCCGAGCTCATCGTCCGCGGGTCCACCGGACCCGCCCCGGCCGCCCCGGCCGCCCCCGCCGCCCCCGCGGCGCCGACGACCACCGGTTCGGCCGAACCGACCCCCCGAGCCGCAGGAGTGCCGTGACCTCGATCCTGTCCGCCCTCGCCGAGCCGTCCACCACGACGACCCTCGTGCACCGCGCCCACCCGGGCCCCGCGCCGTGGTGGCGCTCGGCGGTGATCTACCAGGTCTACCCGCGCTCCTTCGCCGACGGGAACGGCGACGGCATCGGCGACCTGCCCGGCGTCCGCGCGCGGCTGACGCACCTCAGCCGGCTCGGCGTCGACGCGCTGTGGCTCTCGCCGTTCTACCGCTCGCCGCAGCACGACGCGGGCTACGACGTCGCCGACTACCGCGACGTCGACCCCCTCTTCGGCACGCTCGAGGACGCCGACGCGATGATCGCCGAGGCGCACCGGCTCGGCCTGCGGGTGATCGTCGACCTCGTGCCCAACCACACGTCCGCGGCGCACCCGTGGTTCGCGGCGGCGCTCGCCGCCGGGCCGGGCAGCCCCGAGCGGGCGCGCTACATCTTCCGCGATGGGCGCGGCGACGAGCCGCCGAACAACTGGCGCTCGGCGTTCGGCGGGCCCGCCTGGACGCGCGTGACCGAGCCCGACGGCACGCCCGGCCAGTGGTACCTCCACCTGTTCGACGACACGCAGCCGGACCTCGACTGGACCAACCCCGAGGTGCGCGCCGAGTTCGTCTCGATCCTGCGGTTCTGGCTCGACCGCGGCGTCGACGGGTTCCGCGTCGACGTCGCCCACGGCCTCGTCAAGGCCGAGGGGCTGCCCGACTTCGCCGGCCCGTCCGCCGCGCTGGCACCGCCGCACGAGGGCACGCACGGCTCGGAGGACGGCGCGACGGGGGCCGGCTCCCTCGGGCCCATGTGGGACCAGGACGGCGTGCACGAGATCTACCGCGAGTGGCACGCGGTACTCGCCGAGTACGACGGCGACCGCGCGCTCGTCGCAGAGGCCTGGGTCGAGCCGCTGAGCCGGCTCGCGCTCTACGTCCGCCCGGACGAGATGCAGCAGGCGTTCAACTTCCCGTTCCTCACCGCGCCGTGGCGGGCCCGGGCGCTGCGCGAGGTCGTCACCGAGTCCCTGGCCGCGTACGACGCCGTCGGTGCGACGACCACCTGGGTGCTCTCGAACCACGACGTCGTGCGGCACCCCACGCGCCTCGGGCTCCCTGAGCCGGGCGGCAAGCCGTCCGGCATCGGCGTCGGCGACCAGCAGCCCGACGAGGAGCTCGGCCTGCGGCGCGCGCGGGCGGCGACCCTGCTCATGCTGGGGCTGCCCGGCTCCGCCTACCTGTACCAGGGCGAGGAGCTCGGCCTGCCCGAGCACACGACGCTGCCCGACGACGAGCGCCAGGACCCGACGTGGCGCCGCACCGGGCACACCGAGCGCGGGCGCGACGGCTGCCGCGTGCCGCTGCCGTGGGTCGCGGACGCCCCCGCGTACGGCTTCTCCCCCACGGGCCGGAGCTGGCTGAGCCAGCCCGAGTCGTGGGCGCGCTACGCGCTCGACCGGCAGCGCTGCGTCCCGGGCTCGACGTTCGAGATGTACCGCGCGGCGCTCGCCCTGCGGCGGGAGTACCGGCTCGGCACGGGCTCGCTCGCCTGGGTGGACGGCCTCCCGGGCGACGACGGCGACCTCCTGGCGTTCGTCAACCGCGACGTGCTCGTCGTGACGAACCTCGGCACGGCGACGTTCGAGCTGTCCGGCACCGACCTCGAGCCGCTCCTGGCCTCCGCCCCGCTGCCCGAGGGCGCCGCCGGCGGCGACCGGGTCGCGGTGCCGCCCGACGTCACCGTGTGGGTGCGCCGGCGCTGAGGACGACGGTCGTCCAGTCGCGGGTGAGCAGGACGACCGCGTCGCCGGCCACGGCGAGCAGCTGCGGCCGGTCCGGCAGCGGGACGGCCCACCGGTCGGCGCCGGTGCGCACGTCGAGCGCGGCCAGCTCGGCGCCGTCCCGGCGCACCGCGAGCACCGCGTCGCCGTCGGTGGGCCCCGCGCGGCCCGCCACGTAGCCGCCGTCGGCGCGCCACAGCAGCCGCCCCGTGGTCGCCTCGATCCCGACGGCGGACCCCCCGCCGGTGGCGACGACGACGCCGTCGACCTGGGCCGCCGGGAGCAGGCCGGGCAGCGGGCCGGCCGACCAGAGCACCGCGCCGTCGGCGACGCGGACGCCGACGACCTCGCCACCCGCCCCCTCGCGGCCCCCGCCGTCGCCACCACGCCGGACGAGCAGGACGCCGGGCGCCGAGCCGTCGGTCACGGCGGGCCGCCAGCACGCGCCGTCGACGGCCCGGACCGCGCCGTCCGGGCCCTCCAGCCGCAGTCCGGTGGCGCGGCCGCGCGTGTCGACGTCCCAGACCGCCGCGTGCCCGCCCGCCAGCGCGGCGCGGAGCGTGTACAGCGCGTCGTCGCGCGCGGCGTCCGGCGCCTCCTCGCCCGTCGCGGCGGTCAGCGGCGCCGAGCCCACGGTCCCCGCCCAGACGAGGTCCCCGGACGCCTGGAGCACCCAGCCGACCTCCTGCACCTCGGCCACGAGGCCGGGCCGGACGGTCGTCCACGCCGACGGCCCGAGGTCGGCGGGCCGTCGCTCGACCACGAGGTCCAGGCCCTCCGCCCGCGCGACGACGAGGTCGTCGCCGAGCGCCTCCACCCCGAGCACCGGGACGGGCACCTCGAGGGCGGCGACCGCCCGGCCCGTCGCCGCGTCGAGGACCGTGACGTCGCCGGAGCCGAGCACGGTGCCCTCGGCCCGCGTCACGCCCCGGTCCCGCCAGCACACGAGCCGGTCCGCGGCCGGGACGGTCACGGACGGGGCGCCGTCCGGGGTCGCCGGCACCGACGGCACCGCCGCGCGGCACGCCTCGTCCGCGGCCGACGACCGCCGCCACACCTCCGCCCCCGTGGCGAGGTCCACCCCGCGCAGCGTCGCCCCCCGGACGGACGCGAGCACCAGCACGCCGTCCGCGGTCGCCAGCGGGTAGGCGCGGGGCGCGCGCCAGGCCTCCGCCGGCGGCTCCGCGAGGGAGGCGACGACGCCCGCTGCACCGGCCAGCCGCGCCCGCCGCTCCTCGTCCGCGCGGCGCTCGCCCGCCCACGCGACGGCGACGACGGCGCAGGCCACGACGACGGCGAGCGCCCCGGCCGCCCGGGCCCAGCGCGGCCGCGGTCGCCGGCCACCGGGGGCGCCGTCGTCGGCCTCGTCGAGCGCGACGGGGACGGCCTCCTCCCGCATGGCCCGAGCGTAGGCGCCGGGCGTCAGCGCAGCGCGACCAGCCCCGTCGCGGTCCGCACGAGGACCGTGCGCCCGTCGACCTGCTGCAGGCTCAGCGCCCCGCGCGGCAGCGGG
>JAAZAC010000083.1 GCA_012514545.1 Actinomycetales bacterium
AGCACGCGCTTGCCGCGCAGGTCGCCCAGGTCGGCGATGGTCTTCATGCTTCCTCCAGCGAGGTCGGTGGTCGAACGTTCAGGGGCCTGACACGACTGCGTCCGCGTGGCCCGGGTGGGGCGCACGCGGACGCATGTCGGTCAGGCAGGCGGTGGGACGGTCAGAGCCGCTCGCCCACGTACTCCGTGAGCTTCACGAGGGCGCAGGAGTAGCCGTACTCGTTGTCGTACCACGAGACGACCTTGACCTGGTCGCCGATCACCTTGGTCAGGCCCGCGTCGAAGATGCTCGCGTGCGGGTCGCCGATGATGTCGGTCGAGACGATCGGCTCGTCCACGTACTTGAGGACGCCCTTGAGCGGGCCCTCCGCGGCCGCCTTCATCGCCGCGTTGACCTCCTCGACCGTGACCTCGCGGGCCGCGGTGAAGGTGAGGTCGGTCGCCGAGCCGGTGGGCGTCGGCACGCGCATGGCGTAGCCGTCGAGCTTGCCCTTGAGGTTCGGCAGGACGAGGGACACGGCCTTGGCGGCGCCGGTCGACGTCGGGACCATGTTGATGGCCGCGGCGCGGGCACGGCGCAGGTCGCGGTGCGGGCCGTCCTGCAGGTTCTGGTCCTGCGTGTAGGCGTGGACGGTCGTCATGAGGCCGCGCACGATGCCGAACGCCTCGTCGAGCACCTTCGCCATCGGGGCGAGGCAGTTCGTGGTGCAGGACGCGTTCGAGATGATGTGGTGGTTGGCCGGGTCGTAGTCGGTGTGGTTCACGCCGACGACGAAGGTGCCGTCCTCGTTCTTCGCGGGCGCCGAGATGATGACCTTCTTGGCACCGGCGTCGAGGTGGGCCTTGGCCTTCGTGGCGTCCGTGAAGCGGCCCGTCGACTCGATGACGATGTCCGCGCCCAGCTCGGCCCACGGCAGCTTCGACGGGTCGGTCTCCGCGAGCGCCCGGATCCGCTTGCCGCCGACGGTGATCGAGTCCTCGTCGTAGGTGACGTCCTGCGGGAGGCGGCCGAACACCGAGTCGTACTTGAGCAGGTGGGCCAGCGTCTTGTTGTCGGTGAGGTCGTTGACCGCCACGACCTCGATGTCCGCCCCTTGCTCCAGGATCGCGCGGTAGAAGCTACGTCCGATGCGGCCGAAGCCGTTGATTCCGACGCGGATGGTCACGTTGCCCTCCTCGGGCGCACCGGCGGGCGCCGGCACGCGTGATGTGATCACTGACGGATGCGTACGCCGCTGTACGCGAGCTGGCCGGACCGCGATGTCGTTGCTCGTCGAGATCCCCAGATGCCCCCAGCCTAACGGAGCGACGGACCTCGCTTCGCGGGACGTTTGGCCAGCGCAGACCGGGTCCGCGCGGCGCCCCGGGCGCTCACACGTCGAGCATGTCGGGCGTGAGGTTGGCCTCCGTGTCCGGGATGCCCAGCTCGGCCGCCCGCTTGTCCGCGGTGGCGAGCAGGCGGCGGATCCGGCCGGCGACGGCGTCCTTGGTCAGCGGCGGGTCCGCGAGCTGGCCGAGCTCCTCGAGGGAGGCCTGCTTGTGCTGCAGGCGCAGCATGCCGGCCTCGCGCAGGTGCGGCGGGATGTCGTCGCCGAGGATCTCGAACGCCCGCTCCACGCGTGAGCCCGCGGCGACCGCCGCGCGCGCCGACCGCCGGAGGTTGGCGTCGTCGAAGTTCGCGAGCCGGTTCGCGGTGCCGCGCACCTCGCGGCGCATCCGGCGCTCCTCCCACACGAGGACGGCGTCGTGCGCCCCGAGCCGGGTGAGCATGGCGCTGATCGCGTCGCCGTCCCGGATGACCACGCGGTCGACGCCGCGCACCTCGCGGGCCTTCGCGGGGATGCCGAGGCGCCGCGCCGCGCCCACGAGGGCGAGGGCCGCCTCCGGGCCCGGGCAGGTGACCTCGAGCGCCGCCGAGCGGCCCGGCTCCGTGAGCGAGCCGTGCGCGAGGAACGCGCCCCGCCAGGCGGACTCGGCCTCGCCGATCCCGCCTGAGACGACCTGCGACGGCAGACCGCGGACCGGCCGGCCGCGGGCGTCGAGGAGGCCCGTCTGCCGGGCCAGCGCCTCGCCGTCCTTGACGACGCGGACGACGTACCGCGTGCCCCGCCGGATCCCGCCGCCGCTGACGACGACGACGTCGCTCGTGTGGCCGTAGACCTGCGAGATGAACTGCCGCAGGCGCCGGGCGGCCGCGCCGGTGTCCAGCTCGGCCTCGATGACGATGCGGCCGGAGATGATGTGCAGGCCGCCGGCGAACCGGAGCATCGCGGCGACCTCGGCCTTCCGCCACGACGTGCGCTCGACGGGGAGGGCGGCGAGCTCGTCCTTCACCTGTGCCGTGAGCGCCATGACGCTCATCCTGCCATCACCGCTCGCCGACATCGCCCAGCGTCCCCTCGAAGGCGTCCCGGTAGGCGGCGGCCAGCCGGAGGGCGTCGTGGCGGGCCGATCCGTCGCCCACGCGCACCTGCCGCAGCAGCAGGACGCCGCCCAGCCGATCCACCTGCTCGTGCATGAGGTCCAGGTCCTCCACGGCCGACGGGTCCGCGACGACGACGTCCACCCGCAGGTCGGGGACGTGCTCGGCGAGCGCGGTGAGGTGCTGGTGGCACGACATGCGCCCGCCGCGCCCGGCCGCCGGGAAGAGGTTGAGCGTGAGGCACCGGCGCGCGGACGAGCGGAGCAGCGCGTCCCGCAGCCGCGGCACGAGCAGGTGCGGCAGCACCGATGTGAACCACGACCCGGGCCCCAGCACCACCCAGTCGGCCTCGTCCAGTGCCTCGAGCACCTGCGGCGGCACGGGCGGGTCCGCCGGGTCGAGCCGGATGCGGTGCACCTCCCCCGCGGCCGCGGCCACGGCGGCCTGGCCGCGGACGACGTGCTCGCCGTCCTCGCCCGGGGAGCTGATGTCGGCCTCGATGTCGAGCGGCACGGACGCCATCGGGAGCACGCGCCCCCGGGCGCCCAGGAGGCGCCCCACCCAGTCCAGCCCGGCCACGGGGTCGCCGAGGATCTCCCACAGCGCGGTGATGAGGAGGTTGCCCACCGCGTGCTCGTTCATCGAGCCGTGCGAGTGGAACCGGTGCTGCAGGACGTCGCGCCACAGCCGGCCCCAGTCGGACTCGTCGCACAGGGCGGCCAGCGCCATCCGCAGGTCGCCCGGCGGGAGCACGCCCATCTCGTGCCGCAGGCGCCCGGAGGACCCGCCGTCGTCGGCGACGGTCACGACGGCGGTGAGGCGGTCGGACATGAGTCGCAGCGCGGACAGGCTCGCGGACAGCCCGTGGCCGCCGCCCAGGGCGACGACGGCGGGCCCCCGGCGGTGCACCGTCCGGACGTCGGTCACTCTCGACCCAGGTCGCGGTGCGTCACGACGACCTGGTGCCCCCCGTCCCGCAGCCGTTGCGCGAGCGCCTCGGAGATCGCGACCGAGCGGTGCTTGCCACCGGTGCAGCCCACTGCGATCGTCACGTGGCGCTTCTCCTCCTGCAGGTACCCGCCGAGCGCCGGCTCGAGCGCGGCCGCGTACCGCTCGACGAAGTCCTCCGCGCCCGGCAGCCCCAGGACGAAGTCGCGCACGGGCTCGTCGCGGCCCGTGAGGTGCCGGAGCTCGCCGATCCAGTACGGGTTGGACAGGAACCGCACGTCGACGACGTGGTCGGCGTCGAGCGGCAGCCCGTACTTGAAGCCGAACGACACGACGTGGATGCGCAGGGCGTCCTCGCCGCCGGCCACCGCGGCGCGCACCTCGCGGGCCAGGTCGTGCACGGTGAGGTCGCTCGTGTCGATGACGACGTCGGCCCGCGCCCGCACCTCCTCCAGCAGCATCCGCTCCTCCGCGATGCCGTCGAGCAGGCGCCGGTCCCCCTGGAGCGGGTGCGGCCGCCGGACGGCCTCGAACCGCTGGACGAGGACGGCGTCGCTCGCGTCGAGGAAGAGGATCCGGTGGGCGATGCCCGCCTCGCGGAGCGAGTCGATGACGTTGACGAGGTCGGCGAAGAACTCGCGGCCGCGGACGTCCACGACCGCGGCGAGCCGGTGCACGCCGCCCGGCCCCGTCGAGAGCATGCCCGCGAGCTGCGTGAGGAGCTGCGCCGGCAGGTTGTCGACGACGTACCAGTCGAGGTCCTCGAGGACGGCGGCGGCCTTCGTCCGGCCCGCCCCGGACATGCCCGTGACGACGAGGAGCTCGGGGACCTCGCGCCGCGCCCCGCGGCCGGCGACCTCGAGCGCGGGGATGCCCTCGGGCACGGTCGTGGCGGGAGGCTCGTGCGCCGCGTGCTGCCCCGTCATACCCCCAGGATGCCAGGCCCTCAGCCGGGGGCGGTGGGACGCGCCCCGGCCAGCGCGGCGTGCACCGCCTCCGCCGTGCGCCGGCCCATGCCCTTCACCTGCGCGATCTCGTCCACCGACGCCGCGCGGATGCGCGCCACCGACCCGAAGTGGGCGAGGAGGGCGGCGCGGCGCGCGGGACCGAGGCCCGGGACGTCGTCGAGCGCCGAGACCGTCATGCCGCGGCTCCGCCGCGCCCGGTGGTGCCGGATCGCGAACCGGTGCGCCTCGTCCCGCACCCGCTGCACGAGGTACAGGCCCTCCGAGCCGCGCGGCAGGATCACCGGGTACTCCTCCCCCGGCAGCCAGAGCTCCTCCAGCCGCTTGGCGATCCCGCAGAGCGCGACGTCGACGACGCCGAGCTCGGCCAGCGCGCGGGCGGCGGCGGCGACCTGCGGCGGGCCGCCGTCGACGACGACGAGGTTGGGCGGGTAGGCGAACCGGCGGCGCTCGGGCTCGCCGTCCGCGGGGACCTCCCCGCCCCGGGCGAGCGGACCCGCCGTCGGGCCC
>JAAZAC010000084.1 GCA_012514545.1 Actinomycetales bacterium
CCCCGTTCTACGGGTACGCCCGCCAGGACAAGAAGCACCGCGGCCGCGAGCCCATCTCGGCGCGGCTCATGGCCGACCTGTTCAAGACGGCGGGCGCCGACCGCGTCATGAGCGTGGACCTGCACGCCGCGCAGACCCAGGGCTTCTTCGACGGGCCGGTCGACCACCTGTGGGCGATGCCGCTGCTCGTCGACTACGTGCGCACCCGCGTCGACGCGACGAACCTCACGGTGGTCTCGCCCGACGCCGGCCGCATCCGCGTGGCGGAGCAGTGGGCCGGCCGGCTCGGCGACTGCCCGCTGGCCTTCATCCACAAGACGCGCGACATCACGACGCCGAACCGGGCCGTGGCGAACCGGGTCGTCGGCGAGGTCGAGGGCCGCACGTGCGTGCTCGTCGACGACCTCATCGACACCGGCGGCACGGTGGCGGAGGCGGTGCGGGTGCTGCTCGCGGCGGGCGCGAAGGACGTCATCGTCGCGGCGACCCACGGCGTGCTCTCCGACCCGGCCCGCATCCGCCTCGACGAGTGCGGCGCGCGCGAGGTCGTCGTCACCGACACCCTGCCGATCCCCGAGGAGCACCGGTTCGAGAAGCTCACCGTGCTCTCCATCGCGGCGCTCATCGCCCGGGCGATCCGCGAGGTGTTCGACGACGGGTCGGTCACCTCGCTCTTCGACGGCGCCGTCTGACGGGGGCGCCGCGCGGTTTCCCGCCCGGGCGGACCGGCGGGTATCCTGGCGGCCGTTGCCTCGGCGAGGGACGTCGGACGGCCGGTGGCGCACCATCCACCCGACCGACTCCGTGATCGACGCGGCCGTGGTGGGCGCGCGCCCGTCCGGTGTCCCACGTCGAGGCCCGTGCTGGCCCCTCAGCGACAGACCCGCCCCACGAGCCCCAGGAGACCACCGTGACCGCGCTCAAGCTCGCCGCCACCACCCGGACCGAGTTCGGCAAGGGTGCCGCCCGGCGCATCCGCCGCGCGCAGCAGATCCCCGCCGTCCTCTACGGTCACGGCGCCGCCCCGCTGCACATCAGCCTGCCGGGGCACGACACGATGCTGGCGCTCAAGCACACGAACGCCCTCCTGACGATCGAGGTCGACGGCAAGGAGCACCTGGCGATCGCCCGCGACGTCCAGCGCGACCCGGTGCGCAACGTCATCGAGCACGTCGACCTGCTCGCGGTGCGCAAGGGCGAGAAGATCAACGTCACCGTCCCGGTGCGCGTCGTCGGCGAGTCGGCGCCCGGCACCATCCACTTCGTCGAGGCGGCCCAGGGGCTCAACGTCCAGGCCGAGGCGACGGCCCTGCCCGAGGTCATCGAGGTCTCGATCGAGGGCCTCGAGGCCGGCACCGTCGTCCGCGGCGCGGACCTCGTGCTGCCCGAGGGCGTCACGCTCCTCGACGACCCCGAGGAGGCCGTGCTCTCGATCTCGCTGCCGCAGGCCGAGGCCGCCGCCGAGGAGGAGGCGGAGGAGGCCGAGGAGTCGGCCGCCGCCGCGGCGCCGGCCGAGGCGGAGGCCCCCGCCGAGGAGGCCTGAGCTGGACCTGCGCCGGCTCCTGCGAGCGCGCCCGGCCGACGCCGGGAGCGACGACGAGCGGCGCGGACGCCGCGGGGAGGGGGCGGAGGTGCAGCCCTGGATCGTCGTCGGGCTCGGCAACCCCGGGCCCCGCTACGCGGGCAACCGGCACAACGTCGGCCACATGGTGGTCGACGAGCTGGCGCAGCGCGCGGGCGCGACCTTCCGGTCGCACCGCGGGCGCGCGCACGTCGCCGACGTCCGGCTCGGCACGCTGCCGGGCGGCGCGCCGGGGCCGCGCGTGCTCCTCGTGCGCACGACGAGCTACATGAACGTCTCCGGCGGGCCCGTCGCCTCGGTCGTGGCGATGCACGGCGGGCCGGAGCGGCTCGTCGTCGTGCACGACGAGCTGGACATCCCCTTCGGCCAGGTGCGGCTCAAGGCGGGCGGGGGCGAGGGCGGCCACAACGGGCTGCGCAGCATCTCGTCCGCGCTGGGCACGCGCGACTACGTCCGGGTGCGGGTCGGGATCGACCGGCCGCCGGGGCGCCAGGACCCGGCCGACTACGTGCTGAGCGACTTCAGCGCGGCCCAGCGCAAGGAGCTGCCCTGGGTCGTCGACGCGGCGGCCGACGCCGTCGAGATGGTGGTCCTGCAGGGGCTCGAGGCCGCCCAGCGGCGCTTCCACAGCCCCGACGCGCGGCCCTGAGCTCGGCGTCGGCGTCCCGCGCCCGCCCCGGCGTCGGACGCCCGACCTAGACTGGACCCCCCTCGGCCGCCGGCCGCGGGCCCGTCGTGCTGCCCGCGATCGTCCCTGGCCACCCCACCCCTGGAGCCATGAACCTCACCGGAGTCCTCTCGGTCCTGCTCGACGACCCGGCCGTCGCCGCCGTCGCCGAGGCCGCGGCCGCCCCCGGCCCGCGCACGCCCCTCGACGTCGTCCTGCCGCCCGGGGCGCGCCCGCCGCTCGTCGCGGCCGCCGCGGAGCCGGTCGCGGCCGCGGGCGGCGTGCTCGTCGCCGTGACGGCGACCGGCCGGGACGCCGACGACCTGGCCACGGCGCTGCGGCACTACCTGCCGGCCGACGACGTCGCGGTGCTGCCCGCGTGGGAGACCCTGCCGCACGAGCGGCTCTCGCCGCGCAGCGACACAGTGGCGCGCCGGCTGGCCGTCTTCCGCCGGCTCGCGCACCCCGAGCCCGGCCGGCGCGGCGCGGGAGCCCTGCGCGCGCTCGTCGTGCCGGTGCGCGCGCTCCTGCAGCCCGTCGTCGCGGGGCTCGGCGAGCTCGAGCCCGTCGCGGTGCGCACCGGCGACCGGGTGGACCTCGAGGACCTCGCCGAGCGCCTGACCGCCGCGGCCTACGCGCGCGTCGACATGGTCGAGCGCCGCGGCGACTTCGCCGTCCGCGGCGGGATCCTCGACGTCTTCCCGCCCACCGAGGAGCACCCGCTGCGCCTCGAGCTGTGGGGGGACACCGTCGAGGAGATCCGCTGGTTCGC
>JAAZAC010000085.1 GCA_012514545.1 Actinomycetales bacterium
CGCCGTCGGGGGCGTCGCCGTCGGGGGCGTCGTCGCCGGGCTCGGCGTCTGCGCCGTCGGGCTGGTCGTCGGGCGCGGCGGGCGCGTCCCACGCGTGCGCGACGCCCTCGAGGAAGCCGCGGGCCCGCTCGGTGCGGGGGTAGGCGGCGAGGAGAGCCCAGAACTCGGGCCCGTGCCCGGCGCAGAGCAGGTGCGCGAGCTCGTGCAGCAGGACGTAGTCGAGCACCCAGCCGGGCATGCCCTGCAGCCGGGTCGAGATCCGGATGGTGCCCTCGGCGACCGTGCACGACCCCCAGCGCCGGCCCTGCCGGGTCGACCACGTGACGCTCGTCGGGCGCGCCTGGCCGCCCAGGTACTGCCGGGAGAGCTCCGCGGCCCGGGCGGCGAGCCGCTCGTCCGACGGGCGGCGCTTGCGCTCCGACGCCTCCACCTTGGCGACCATCCGCCGCACCCACTCGCGCTCCTGGACGCGCGTGAAGCGGTCGGGGATCGCGACGACGAGCCGCCCGCCCTCGCGGAAGGCGGTCACGGTGCGCTTGCGGCGTCGGCTGCGGCGGACCTCGACGTCGTACGCGAGGGGCTCGGGGGTGGCGGGCACGGGAGCACGCTAGCCCCCGCCGCCCACGCCCGCCGCGCCCGTGCACAGCCCCGCACGCGGGCCCGCGTGACGGGAGCACGCCCACGCGGGGCTCCCGCACGGTCCGTGCGGAACCGACCCGAACGGGTGAATCGGGGGCCCACGGGCGCGCCACGCCGTCCCGACTCGGCCCCCGACGTGCGACAGGCCCGCACACGGCCACTACGCTGGCGCGTGCACGGTGACGTCCGGCCCTCCGGCCGCGGCGCATCGACGCCGGCCGGGTGATCACGTCCGGTGCGCAAGCCTTTCGAACGGAGACGACTCATGGCCGAGACCTACAAGGGCGAGTTCTACTGTGTGAAGTGCAAGGAGAAGCGCGAGGCGGAGGGCGAGATCGCCGTCGCGAACGGCCGCAAGATGGCCAAGGGCGTGTGCCCCGTGTGCGGCACCAAGCTCAACCGGATCCTCGGCAAGGCCTGATCCGACGGGTCGAGAGGGCGGCTCCCCGCGGGGAGCCGCCCTCTCCGCATCTTTGGGCCGTTCCGGTGCCCGACGCCGATCGCGGCCTGTGGACACCGCACCGGGCCGCCGCGCGCCCGCCAGGCTGGGCGCGGAGGTGGTCACGTGCGGCTCCGGACACGCCTGGTCCTGTGGCAGGGCCCCACGCAGGTGCGGGTGGGCACCGACCCGCGCTGGTCGGTGGTGCTGACCGACCTCAGCCCGTCCGCGGCCCGCGCCCTCGCCGCGCTGCCCCGCGACGCCGACGAGCGGGCCGTCCGCGCCGTCCTCGCCGCCGAGCAGGTCGCGGCCGACGAGGCCGACGCCGTCCTCGACCACCTGCGGGCCGCGCGCCTCCTCGTCCCCGCGGCCCCCAGCGCGCCCGCCTCCCCCGACGCCGCCGCGTGGGCGCTCCTCGAGGCCGACGGCGACGCGTCCGAGGTGCTCGCGCGGCGCCGCGCGGCGTGCGTGCAGGTCACGGGGCTCGGGCGGCTCGGCGCCGGCCTCGCGCTCACGCTGGCCGCGGCGGGCGTCGGGCACCTCGACCTCGCGGACACCTCGCCGGTCACGCGCCACGAGGTCGGCTGGGCGGGCGTCGCCGCGCGGGACGTCGGCCGGCCCCGGCGGGACGCCGTCGCGCGCGCCCTGCACGACGCCGCACCCGCCGTGCGCACGCCCCGGGCGCCCGCGGGCCCGCCGGACCTCGTCGTGCTCGTCGAGCACCACGTCGCCGACCCGACCCGCCACCGGCCCCTGGTGACGGACGGCACGCCGCACCTGTCCGTCGTCGTGCGGGAGGCGTCCGTGCTGGTGGGGCCGCTGGTGCGGCCGGGGCGCACGCCGTGCCTGCGCTGCCTCGACGCGCTGCGGGCCGACGTCGACCCCGCCTGGCCCACCGTCGCGGCCCAGCTCGCGGTCCGGCCGCCGGAGCCGGAGGAGACGCTGCTCGCCGCCGTCGGCGCGTCCCTGGCGGCTGCGCAGGCGCTGGCCTTCCTGGACGGCCGGCGCGCGGCGACCGAGGGCGCGACCCTCGAGGTCGCGCTGCCCGACGCCGTCCCCCGCCTCGCGCGCTTCGACGTCCACCCCGCGTGCGGCTGCGGCGGGCTGCCGGGGGCGCAGACGCGAGGCGGCGCCCCGCCGAAGCGGGGCGCCGCCGGTGTCGTCCGAGCGTGACGACAGTCTCGTGAGGGTGCCTCAGGCCGCGGTGCTCTCGTCCTTGCGCGGGCGTCCCCGGCCCCGCTTGCGCGGGACGACGACGCCGCCGACGAACACCTCGCCACCCCAGACGCCCCAGGGCTCCCGCCGGGCGATCGCGCCGGCCAGGCACCCCTCCCGGATCGGGCACTCGCGGCAGAGCGACTTCGCGAGCTCCACCTCGGCGGTGGACTCCGCGAACCACAGCTCGGCGTCGTGCTCACGACACGGGATGAGCGTGGCGACCAACCGGTCGAACTGCTCCTCCTCGGAGAGGTCCGTCTGCCCGGAGGGGGCGGCCGACCGCACGGGATGAGAGCCGGTGGTGCCCTCGTTCAGTGAATCGAGCAGCGTGGTGAGCCGCACGATGTCCTCCCTGGTCCGGTTCGATCAACGTCAGGTGCCGGGACGGCGACCGTTCGCGATCCGGCCGGGGGCCGGGAAAGACGAAGGCCGCGGGTCCCGAGTGGACTCCGCGGCCTGGACGGCTCGGTCTGTCAGACCGTCGGTGGTGCGGAGTCGTGCTCGGCGGTGGCGCGCTTCCCACGAAGTCGCCACACAGGCCCGAAGGCATCGTTGGTGGCGGCGGCGGGCACACCAGTCCCCTGGAAGCGGGCACCCGTGGGCGCGGTCACGTGCGTGGCGACGCGCGTGGACGGCGCAAGAACGCCGGACGTGATCACGATCATCGGTGTCCACCTCCTTCGTCGATCGTTCGGGGCGCGGACCGCCCGTCACACCTGCTGGGGACCTGAGCACAGTAGGACCGGCCCCCGACACCGCACAACCGAATTACCGACACGAGTTCTCACCCGTCCGTGAAGATCCCGTGAAGGCGTCAGTCCGCGTGCTCGGCGACGATCGCGAGCAGCGACGCGCCGTACTGGTCGATCTTGGCCGGGCCGATGCCGCGGACCCGGGCGAGCTCGGCCACCGTGCGCGGCTTGGTCTGCGCGATCCCGGCGAGCGTCGCGTCGACGAGCACGGTGTAGGCCGGGCGGTCGATCTCCACCGCCACGCGCGTGCGCCACTCCCGCAGCGCCTCGAAGAGCGCCGGGTCGTGGTCGCCGGTGAGCTCCACCGCCGGCGTCCTGCGCCGGCCCCCGGCCCGGCGCCCGGGGCCCTCGTCGGGCCAGATGCCCTCGAGGAACCGGGTCCGGCGCCGGCCACCGCGGCCGCCCGGCGTCCGCGCCCGTGCGTAGCTGAGCTCGAGCACCTCCCGCGCCCGCGTCACGCCCACGTACAGCAGCCGGCGCTCCTCGGCGATCGCGGCGTCGGTCTCCGCGAGCGAGATCGGCATGAGGCCCTCGCTCAGCCCGACGAGGAAGACCGCGTCCCACTCCAGCCCCTTGGCGGCGTGCAGCGAGGCGAGCGTCACGCCGTCGACGGCCGGCGCGTGCTGGGCGGCGGCGCGCTCGTCGAGCTCGGCGACGAGGGTGGCGAGCGTGGCGGCCGGGTCGCGCGCGAGGTCGTCGGCCAGCGTCACCAGGGCCTGCATCGCGTCCCAGCGCTCGCGGACGGCGCCGCGCGCGGCGGGGGGCTCGGGGCTCCAGCCCGCGCTCGTCAGCACGTCGCGCGCCGCGTCCGGCAGCGGCACGTCCGCCATCGAGCGGGCGGCGCCGCGCAGCAGCACGATCGCGTCGCGGACCTCCTTGCGCTGGAAGAACCGCTCGCCGCCGCGCACCTGGTAGCCGATGCCGGCGTCGGCCAGCGCCTGCTCGAAGGCCTCCGACTGCGCGTTCGTCCGGTACAGGACGGCGATCTCCGACGCCGGCGTGCCCGACGCGATGAGCCGCCCGATGCGCGCGGCGACGCCGGCGGCCTCGGCCTCGTCGTCGTCGTAGGTGGTGAAGCCCACCGGGGGGCCGGGGGGACGCTGCGCGACCAGCTCCACGCCCGCGGCGCGGCGCCGCGCGCCCGCCCGCACCCGGTTCGCGAGGTCGACGACCTGCGGCGTCGAGCGGTAGTCGCGGCTGAGCCGGATGACGCGCGCGCCCGGGTGCTTCTCGGCGAACGTCAGGAGGTGGTGCGGCGTCGCGCCCGTGAACGAGTAGATCGTCTGGTTGGGGTCGCCGACGACGCAGAGCTCGTGGCGCCCGCCGAGCCACTGGTCGAGCAGGTACTGCTGGGCCGGGGAGACGTCCTGGTACTCGTCGACGACGAAGTGCCGGTACTGCGCGCGGACCTGCTCGGCGACGTCGCGCCGGCTCTCCAGCATGTGCCCGAGCATGACGAGCACGTCCTCGAAGTCGACGAAGCCCTGCGCGTCCTTGACCTCCTCGTACGCGGCGAGGAGGCGGGCGACCGTCGACCGGTCGAAGCCCGCGGGGGCCGGCCGGTCGGTCGCGGTGGCGGCGCGCACGTAGTCGTCGGCCGGGACGAGCGACACCTTGGCCCACTCGATCTCCGAGGCGAGGTCCCGGACGGCGAGCCGGTCCACCGACAGGCCGAGCCGGGACGCGGCCTCGGCCACCGCGGGGGCCTTGTGCTCGAGGATCCGCGGCGGCGCCCCGCCCACGACCTGCGGCCAGAAGTAGCTGAGCTGGCGCAGCGCGGCCGCGTGGAACGTGCGGGCCTGCACGCCGCTCACCCCGAGGTCGCGCAACCGCGTGCGCATCTCCCCCGCCGCGCGCGCCGTGAAGGTCACGGCGAGCACGCTCGTCGCGGGGTACGTGCCCGTCCGGACGGCGTACGCGATGCGGTGCGTGATCGCGCGCGTCTTGCCCGTGCCGGCGCCCGCGAGCACGCACACCGGGCCGGTGACCGCGAGGGCGACCTCGCGCTGGTCGGGGTCGAGGCGGTCGAGGAGGGCGTCGACGGGCAGGTCGGCAGCGGGCACGTCGGGGGTGCGGGCGTCGTCGGGCATCGGGCCCAGTCTCCCAGGCCCGGCCGACACGCCGCCCGGCGTCCCCACAGCCGGGAGGGGTCGGGAGGACCGGCGCGGGACGGGGACCCGAACCGCCCGCGCGGGCGCCGTCGGCGGGGTAGGCTGCAAACATCCCATGACAGACGACGACCCCGCCCGCACGCCCCCGCCCGGCACGGTGACCGTGTTCACCACGACGTGGTGCGGCTACTGCCGCCGGCTCACGGCTCAGCTCGACGACGCGGGCGTGCCCTACCGCACGGTCGACGTCGAGGAGCACCCCGACGCCGCGGCGCTCGTCGAGCGCGTCAACGGCGGCGACCGGACCGTGCCCACCGTGCTCTTCCCCGACGGGTCCGCCGCGACCAACCCGTCGGCGCGCGAGGTCGCCGAGCGGCTCAGCGCGGCGGGGGCGACGCCGTCGACGCCGCCGACGCCGCCGGCCCCGTCCGCGGAACCAGCGGAGCCCCGTACCAGTCCTCGATGAGGGACAGGGCGACGGAGCTGCGCATCGGCAGCAGCACCTCGCCCGCGCGGACCGCCGCGCCCAGCTCGGCGCGCGTGAACCACCGCGCCTCGCCCAGCTCCCGGTCGTCCACCCGCAGGTCGACGGTGGTCGCGCGCGCCCGGAACGCCAGCATGAGGGACGCGGGGAACGGCCAGGGCTGGCTCCCCACGTAGGCGACCTCCCCGACGACGACGCCGGTCTCCTCCGCGACCTCGCGCCGCACCGCCTCCTCGGCCGACTCCCCCGGCTCGACGAAGCCCGCGAGCGTGGAGAAGCGGCGCGCGGGCCAGTGGTGGGCGTGGCCGAGGAGGATGCGGCCGGCGTCGTCGGTGACGGCCATGATCACGGCCGGGTCGGTGCGCGGGTAGTCCTCGGCGCCGTCCTGCGGGCAGCGGCGGAGCCAGCCGGCGTGGTCCGCGCGCGTCGGCGCCCCGCAGCGGCTGCAGCGCGGGTTCCGCAGGTGCCACTCGGCGAGCGCCACCGCCGTGGTCGCGAGGCCCGCGTCCCGGTCGCTCAGCGCGTGGCCGACCTCGCGCAGGCTCCCCCACCGCGCCCTCGACCACGCGACCCCGCGGGCCGGCACGCCCTCGAGCGACGGCACCTCGGGCGGCAGGTCGACGAGCAGCGCGCCGAGGTACGCGTGGTCGGCGTCCTCGCCGAGGAAGGCCCACACCGCACCCGGGCCGTCCTGCGGCGCGAGGCCCGGCAGGTCGGCGGGCGCGCGCAGGTCCAGGTGCTCGTCGTCGGCCATCGCGAGGCGCCCCTCGTGGACCACGAGGACGCGCGTCGCCGAGTCCGCCCACAGGGCGGCGACCAGCCCCGGCTCGGCGCGCCGGTGGGCGGCGGCGTCGACCGCGGTGCGCGCGAGCGGGAGGTGCACGCGCCCCACCGTAGTGAGACACGCCCGATTTCTCCGCCCGGCGGCGTCGGTCGGCACCTAGCGTGGAGCCGTGCGCTCACCCCTCGCCCTGGCGGCACTCGCGACGGCCGCCGTCCCGGGCCTCGACGCCGTCGAGGTCCGGCGGCCACGCAACCCCTCCCCGGGGGTCGACGCCGCCGTGGTGGTCGACGCCGAGGGCCGCCGGTGGGTGGTCCGCGCCCCGCAGAACGCCGTCGCCGGGGCCGGGCTGGAGGCGGAGGTCGCGCTGGCGGCGCGCCTCGTCGAGCACGTCGACGCCGGCCGCCTCCCCTTCGACGTGCCGCGCCCCTCCGGGTTCGTCGAGCTGCCCGAGGGCGGGCGCGCCGTCGTGCACCCGCAGCTGCCCGGGCGCGCACTGCACCTCGAGGACCTGGGGCCCGGGCCGGGCCTGGCGGCGGAGGTGGGGCGCGCGATCGCCGCGATCCACGAGCTGCCCCCGTCGGTCGTCGAGGACGCCGGGCTGCCGTCGTACGAGGCGGACGAGTACCGCCGCCGGCGGCTCGCGGAGCTCGACGAGGCCGCCCGCACCGGTCGCGTGCCCGCGGGGCTCCTGCGGCGCTGGGAGCGCGCGCTGGAGGACGTCGCGGTGTGGCGGTTCCGGCCCGTCGTCGTGCACGGCGACCTGTCCGCCGACCACATCCTGTGCTCCGCCGAGCGGCCGGTCGCGGTGCTCGGCTGGTCCGAGGCGAAGGTCGCCGACCCCGCCGACGACCTCGCGTGGCTGCTCGTCGCCGCGCCGCACGAGGCGGTCGACGCGATCCTCGAGGCGTACACGCTGCGGCGCACCGAGATGCGCGACCCGCACCTCGAGACGCGCGCGCTGCTCGCCGGCGAGCTGGCGCTGGCCCGGTGGCTGCTGCACGGCGTGCGGTCGGAGGACCCGGCGATCGTCGAGGACGCGACGGCGATGCTCGCCGAGCTCGCCGAGCAGACGGCGGAGGAGGAGCCGGCCGTGGCTCCGTCGGGGGCGGTGCCCGAGTCCGCCGACGACGAAGCGGAGGCCGGCGAGGACGAGGCGCCCGCCGGGGACGCCGACGAGCCCGGCGAGCCCACCGAGCCGACCGACGTCGACGAGCCGACGGACGAGCCCGACGAGGCGCCGACCGAGCCGGACGAGACCCCGGACCCCGACGACGACGAGCCCGCTCAGCCCGCCTGAGCGGCGGCGAGGGCGCCGACCAGTGACGCCGGGTCGGCGTCGGACCTGATCGTCTCCCCGGTCGCGACGTGCACGAACGCGGCCTGCACCCGCTCGAGCGGGATCCCCGTCCGCCGCGACCACGCGAGGCGGTAGGCGGCGAGCTGGAGCTCGCGGGCGGCCACGGCCGCGGGGTCGGTGGGCGGCCGGCCGGTCTTCCAGTCCACGACGAGCGCGCCGCCGTCGGGCTCGGCGAACACCGCGTCGATCCGGCAGCGCACGACGACGTCCCCCACCGGGGTCTCGACGTCCACCTCGACCGCCACCGGCGTCCGCGACGCCCACTCGCTGGCGAGGAACCGCGCCTGGAGTGCGGCGAGCTCGGCGTCGGCGCCCGCGTCGTCGTCCGCGCCGGGCAGGGCGTCGACGTCCACGAGCGCGGCCGACCCGTAGTACCGCTCGACCCACGCGTGGAAGGCGGTGCCGCGCCGTGCGTGCACGGACGGCGGCTGCGGGACCGGCCGGCGGAGCTGGAGCGCGAACGCCTCCGGGTCGGCCGCGAGCCGGACGACCGCCGACGCCGCCAGGTGCGCGGGCAGCCCGACGGCGGACCGCTCGGCCTCGCGGCGCCGCTGCTCGCGCAGGAGCAGCCCGGCCACGGCGCCGAGCGGGCCGGCGTCCGCGGGCACGCCCGTGCCGTCGGGGCCGGGCCCGTCCGAGCCGGCCGCCCGAGCGGCCGCGCGCACCGCGGCGGCGGCGGCGAGCACGGCGTCCTGCCGGGCCCCGAGCGGTCGCTCGGGCGGCCAGGTGGCGACCTCCGCCTCCGACGCCGGCCGGACGGGCGCGCCGTCGGCGGCGGGGTCGGGCGCCTCGGCGAGCCGGACGAGCGGGAGGCGCCCGGCGTCGGCGGCCTCGAGCAGCTCGGTCAGGAACGGCGAGAGGGTCGCGGGGCGCACGCCGTCGCCCCACCAGGCGGCGCTGACGAGCAGCTGAGCGCGGGCCCGGGTCAGCGCGACGTACGCGAGCCGGCGCTCCTCGGCCTGGTGGTGCGCGGCGTACGCCGCCCGGTAGTCCGTGATGCGCTGCGCGACGTCGCGCAGGTCGGTGGCCCCGTCGAGCACGACGTCGGGCAGGTGGTCGCGGTCGCCGCGCAGCGCCGTCGGCAGCTCGCCCCGGTC
>JAAZAC010000086.1 GCA_012514545.1 Actinomycetales bacterium
CCAACGGCGAGGTCGAGCTGGCGTTCAGGGCGCGGGCGGCGAGCGGAACGACCGGGACGATCCGCGTCGACCTCGCGTCGGCCCAGGGTGCGACCACCTGGGCGGAGACGACGGTCACCGTCGGGTCACTGCCAGCCTGCGCGCCCAGCTGGCAGTGGCTCAAGGCGTATGGCACGGGCGACGTCGTGTCGTACGGGTCGTGGAACTGGGTGGCGCTGCGCCCGAGCATCCTCAACCCGCCGAGCTGGCAGCCGCGGTGGCTGAGCCCAGCCTGGGAGCGCGTCGAGCCCTGCGCCTGACCTGGTCGTCGTCGGCCCGCGCGTGACTTGTGCATCCGCGTGCATGCCGTGACCGCGCCCGCACGCATCCACGCACGGAATGGCCCGGATGCGCCGGGTGGCGCATCCGGGCCGGTGACCTCTCGGAGTCAGAACCAGTGAGTCGGAGAGGCGGTCCCGTGGAGGTCGCGCTGCCGGGCCCCGTCAAAGCCCCCTCCGGGGCCCGGCAGCGCTGGGTCCTCAGTCAGCATCCCCCGAGCCGACGAGGACAACCTCGGGGGTGGGGTCACAGCGATAACCCACACCCCTGACGGTGACGATCCGCGGGCAGCCCCCCAGCTTCTCCCGCAGCCGTCGCACATGGACGTCGATGGTGCGCATGCCGTCCGGGTGCGGGGCGCGCCGGTGCCAGACCTCCGCGAGGATCTCCTCGCGGCTGACGGCGCGGTGCGGCGCCCGCAGCAGGTACTCCAGCAGCGCGAACTCCTTGTACGTGAACGGCACGACCCGCCCGTTCACGGTGACCTCCCGGGCCAGCGCGTCGACGATGACCTCGCGACGCTCCGGCACCGGTCGGAGGGCCGGCGCCCCGCGCCCCTCGCGGGCGGCGGAGGCGGTGGCGAGCTGGTCACGCACCCGCTGCACGACGCCCCCCGCGCCGCGCCCGCCGAGCGTGACCGCCGTGTAGGTCGTGGCGGACGGCGCCAGCTCGTCGACGACGGCGGCGACCGCCCGGGCGACCTCGCCCAGGAGGGCCCCGCCCTCGGCGCCCGCGACGGTCGGCAGGCCGACGTAGATCGCGAGCCCGGGCTCGGCCACGGCAGACTGCACGCCCAGGACCGGCGCCGGTGCGCCTGTCATGGTCACTGAGACAGCAGTCATAGGTCGAGTGTGACTGCCTCTTCGCAGGCCACCAAGTCCCGCAGGAGCGCCGTCTCAGCATATGGACACGAATCACCCGACAGACCGGGGCGAGCGCGGCCGAAGTCGGGCATATCGGCGCCGCGGAGCGTGCCGGGAGGGCCCTTCGCCCGGGCCTGCCGCAGGGCGCGCGGGCGCGCGCGAGCCGTGCGGTGCGACGTCGGGCGTCGCCGTCGGGCGCCACGGTGTCGGGCGTCAGACCAGGCCGTCAGACCAGGCCGTACAGGCGGTCGCCCGCGTCGCCGAGGCCGGGGACGATGTACGCCTTGTCATTGAGGCGCTCGTCGACCGCCGCCACCACGACCTTGACGTCGGCGCGGTCGCCGACGTGCCGCTCCACCGTCTCGATGCCCTCCGGCGCGGCGATGAGGCAGATGCACGTCACGTCGCGCGCGCCGCGCTCGAACAGGTAGTCGATCGTCGCGCAGAGCGTGCCGCCCGTCGCGAGCATCGGGTCGAGCACGAAGCACTGGCGACCGGACACGTCGTCGGGCAGGCGGTTCGCGTAGGTGATCGCCTCGAGGGTCTCCTCGTCGCGGCGCAGGCCCAGGAACCCGACCTCCGCCGTCGGGAGGAGGCGCATCATGCCCTCGAGCATGCCGAGGCCGGCGCGCAGCACGGGCACGACGATCGGCTTGGGGTCCGCGAGGTGCGTGCCCATGGTCGCGGCCACGGGGGTGACGACCTCGCGCTGCTCGGTGCGCACGTCCCGCGTCGCCTCGTACGCGAGCAGCGTCACGAGCTCGTCGACGAGCAGGCGGAACGTCGGCTGCGGCGTCGACCGGTCCCGCAGGACGGAGAGCTTGTGGGAGATGAGCGGGTGGTCGGCGACGTGCAGGCGCATGGCTGCACGCTACTCGGTGGCGGGGCCCCCCGACTGCGGCTTCGGTACCGCTAGCGTGGCGGGGGCGGCGGGGCGCGAGCGGGGCCCGCGGGGCCGCCCGGAGGACCGCCCGCCGGGGACGGAGGCTGACGTGCACGACGGCGACGCGCGGGCCATGCGCGAGGCCCTCGCCGAGGCGCGGCTCGCCCTGGGCACGGGCGACGTGCCCGTGGGGGCGGTCGTCGTCGGGCCGGGCGGGGACGTCGTCGGGCGGGGGCGCAACGCGCGCGAGGCGACCGGCGACCCGACCGCGCACGCGGAGGTGCTGGCCCTGCGGGACGCGGCCGCGCGGCTCGGCCGGTGGCGGCTGGACGACTGCACGCTCGTCGTCACGCTCGAGCCGTGCGCGATGTGCGCGGGGGCGGTGGTGCTCGCGCGGGTGCCGCGGTTGGTGCTCGGCGCGTGGGACCCCAAGGCCGGCGCGTGCGGCTCCGTGCACGACCTCGTGCGGGACCGCCGGCTCAACCACCGCGTCGAGGTGGTGGGCGGCGTCCTCGAGGACGAGTGCGGCGGGCTCCTGCGGGAGTTCTTCGACGC
>JAAZAC010000087.1 GCA_012514545.1 Actinomycetales bacterium
CTTGTAGATCGGCGCGGTGCAGCCCTCGACGTAGTGCACGTAGGAGCCCTCGTCGGCGATGATCAGCGTCCGCTCGAACTGGCCCATGTTCTCCGTGTTGATGCGGAAGTAGGCCTGCAGCGGGATCTCGACGTGCACGCCCGGCGGGACGTAGACGAACGAGCCGCCGGACCACGCGGCCGTGTTGAGCGCGGCGAACTTGTTGTCGCCCGGGGGCACGACGGAGCCGAAGTACTGCTGGAAGATCTCCGGGTGCTCGCGCAGGCCGGTGTCGGTGTCGAGGAAGATGACGCCCTGCTCCTCCAGGTCCTCGCGGATCTGGTGGTAGACGACCTCGGACTCGTACTGCGCGGCGACGCCCGCGACCAGGCGCTGCTTCTCCGCCTCGGGGATGCCCAGCCGGTCGTACGTGCGGCGGATGTCCTCGGGCAGGTCCTCCCAGCGGCTCGCCTGCTTCTCGGTCGACCGCACGAAGTACTTGATGTTGTCGAAGTCGATGCCCGAGAGGTCCGCGCCCCACGAGGGCATGGGCTTCTTCTCGAACAGGCGGAGGGCCTTGAGCCGCGTCGTGAGCATCCACTCCGGCTCGTCCTTCAGCCGGGAGATGTCGCGCACGACGTCCTCGTCGAGGCCCCGCCGCGCGGACGCGCCCGCCACGTCCGGGTCGTGCCAGCCGTAGCCGTACGACCCGATCGACGCGATGATCTCGGCGTCGGAGGTCGGGGCGTCGGTCGCCGGCGTCGCGGCGTTCGTCTCGGTCGGTGCCGTCATGGGGTTCCCTCCACTGTCGCGGCAGGTGCTGTCGGTGCTGGGGTGAGCGGCGCGGGCGCCGGGGTGACGCCCAGCGGGACGTGCGTGGTGCACACGTGCCCGCCGGTGGCGAGCGTCGAGAGGCGCTGGACGTGCACGCCCAGCAGCTCGGAGAACAGGGCGGTCTCGGCCTCGCACAGCTGCGGGAAGTGCGCGGCCACCGCCTGCACGGGGCAGTGCCCCTGGCAGAGCTGGACCGCGCGCCCGCCCGGGAGCGGCCGCACGGAGGCGGCGAAGCCGTCGTCGGACAGGCGGTCCGCCAGGATGCGGAGCCGCTCCACGACGTCGTCCGTGCCGGTCACGGCGTCGCCGTGGTGGCTGTGCATCTCGAGGACGCGGCGCCGCGCGAACTCCCGCAGCGCCTCCTCCCCGCCCAGGGTCTCGAGGAAGGCGAGGGCCTCGGCGGCGAGGTCGGAGTAGGCCGTGGACAGCGCGGCCTGGCCGCGCGCCGTGGCGACGTAGTGCCGCGCGGGGCGGCCCCGGCGTCGGCCGAGGGCGGGCACGTCGTGCTCCGCGATCTCGCCGGCGGCGAGCAGCGCCGCGACGTGCCGGCGCACGCCCGCGGCGGTCAGGTCGAGCTCCTCGGCGAGGCGGACGACGGAGACGGGCCCGTCCTCGACGATGAGCCGCAGGATCCGGTCGCGGGTCGAGCAGTCCTCCTCCGCGGGCGCGGAGGCCGAGGCGGGGACGGGCGCAGGCGTGGGCACGGGCTCGGCTCCTTCCTCGGATGATGGGCGCTGCGAACGGGTCCCGCGGCGCTGGCGGATGCGCGGCGACCGGGTCGCCGTCGATATTGGCAACAGTCTCGTTGCTGAATTCCTTCCGCGCAACGAAGGTCACCCTCACCTGGTGCGGCACCCCTGGGGGCCACTGCGGGGACGGGTGCGGGATGGCTCCCGGGCGGCTGCGGGCTCCCCCGGCTCCCCTCCGCGCCCCGGGCCCCGCGGCGCACCCGGCCCCCGGGCTCCCTAGACTGCGGGCGATGCCCGCTCCCCCCGCACTCGAGGTGTCCGGCCTGGTCAAGCGCTACGCCGGCCGCCCCGCCGTCGACGGCGTGGACCTCGTGGCCGCGCGCGGCGCGGTCACTGCGCTCCTCGGTCCCAACGGGGCCGGCAAGACGACGACCGTCGAGTGCTGCGTGGGCCTGCGCCGGCCCGACGGGGGCACGGTGCGCGTGCTCGGCCGGGACCCGCGCCGCGACCGCGCCGCGCTCGCCCCGCGCGTCGGCGTCATGCTGCAGGACGGCGGGCTGCCGGCGGCCGTGCCCGCCGGGCGGGTGCTCGCGCACGTCGCCGCGATGTACGCGGACCCGCGGCCGCTCGCCGAGCTCGACGCGGCCCTCGGCCTGGCGGACTTCGCGCGCACCCCGGTGCGCCGGCTCTCGGGCGGCCAGCGCCAGCGCCTCGCGCTCGCCGTCGCCGTCGTGGGCCGGCCGCAGCTCGCGTTCCTCGACGAGCCGACCGCCGGCCTCGACCCGCAGGCCCGCCTGGCCGTGTGGGACATGGTGCGCGGCCTGCGCGACGCGGGCACCGCCGTCGTGCTGACGACCCACCAGATGGCCGACGCCGAGGCGCTCGCCGACGCCGTCGTCGTCGTCGACCGGGGGAAGGTCGTCGCCTCGGGGACCGTCGCGGACGTCGTCGGCGCGCCGGAGGCCGTCCGGGTCACGGTGACCGACCCGCCCGAGCCGCTCGCGCGGCTCGCCGAGGCGCTCGCCGCCGCGCTGGCGGACGCGTCCGGCGCCGGCCCGGCGCCCACCGTGACCGCGCGCGAGCCCGCGACGCTCGACGTCGCGCTGCCGCCCGACGCCCGGGTGCTGCACGCGATCACCGGCTGGGCCGCGGCGCGCGGCCTGCTGGTCTCCGTCGCGCCGGCGCGCCGCACGCTCGAGGACGCGTTCCTCGACCTGACGGGGCGGAACCTGCGATGACCGCGGCCGCGCCCGTCTCCCCGCCCGGCCGCGCGCCCGCCGCGGCCCCCTGGCCGCGCCGCGTGCTCGCGCAGGCGTCCTTCGAGGCGCGCGCGGTGCTCCGCAACGGCGAGCAGCTCCTCCTCACGCTGGTCCTGCCGGTGCTGGCGCTCATCGTGCTCGCGCGCACCGACGTCGTCGACCTGGGCACCGCCGACCGGCTCGGCCTCGCCGCGCCCGGCGCGCTCGCCCTGGCGGTGCTGTCCACCGCGTTCACGTCGCAGGCGATCGCCACCGGCTTCGACCGGCGCTGGGGCGTCCTGCGGCTCCTCGCCACGACGCCGCTCGGCCGGGGCGGCCTGCTCGCGGGCAAGGCAGTGGCGGTGCTCGCCGTCGAGGCCCTGCAGGTCGCCGTGCTCGGCGGGGTGGCGCTCGCGCTCGGCTGGCGGCCCGACGCGCAGGGGCTCCCGGCCGCGGCCCTCGTCCTCGCGCTC
>JAAZAC010000088.1 GCA_012514545.1 Actinomycetales bacterium
CTCGACGTCGACGACGAGCTTGTCGAAGTCCGTGCGCTGCTCGACACGGGTGGCCTCGACCTTGTAGGTGACCTTGAGCACCGGCGAGTAGATCGAGTCGACGGGGATCCGGCCGATCTCGGCGTCGTACGTCTTGTTCTGCTGCGCGGAGACGTAGCCGCGGCCGCGCTCGACCGTGAGCTCGATCTCGAGCTTGCCCTTGGCGTTGAGCGTCGCGATGTGCAGCTCGGGATTGTGCACCTCGACGCCCGCGGGCGGCGTGATGTCGGCGGCGGTGACCGTGCCGGGGCCCTGCTTGCGCAGGTACATCACGACCGGCTCGTCGTGCTCGGAGGAGACGACGAGGTCCTTGATGTTGAGGATGATCTCGGTGACGTCCTCCTTGACCCCGGGCACGGTGGAGAACTCGTGGAGCACGCCGTCGATCCTGATCGAGGTGACGGCGGCGCCGGGGATGGAGGACAGGAGCGTCCGGCGCAGGGAGTTGCCGAGCGTGTAGCCGAAGCCGGGCTCGAGCGGCTCGATGACGAACCGCGAGCGGTTCTCGGAGACGACCTCTTCGGTCAGGGTGGGGCGCTGCGCGATGAGCACGAGTGGTGTCCTTCCCGTGTGCGTCCGCCATATGACGCATCACGTCCCGCCGGGCATCTGTCCACCCGGCGGGGTCCTGCTGGTGGTCCTGGGACCGGTCTGGCCGGTCAGACGCGACGGCGCTTGGGCGGGCGGCACCCGTTGTGCGCCTGCGGCGTCACGTCCTGGATCGACCCGACCTCGAGGCCGGTGGCCTGCAGGGAGCGGATCGCGGCCTCGCGGCCGGAGCCCGGGCCCTTGACGAGCACGTCGACCTTCTTCATGCCGTGCTCCTGCGCGCGGCGGGCGGCCGCCTCGGCGGCGAGCTGCGCGGCGAACGGCGTCGACTTGCGGGAGCCCTTGTAGCCCACCTGGCCGGACGAGGCCCAGGCGACGACGGCGCCCGACGGGTCGGTGATCGACACGATCGTGTTGTTGAACGTGCTCTTGATGTGGGCCACGCCCACGGCGATGTTCTTCTTCTCCTTGCGCCGCGGCTTGCGGGCGCCGGCGGTGCGGGTCTTGGGAGGCATGAGTTTCCTTCGTCAGTCTCGGGCGGCGGGGCGGGTGGCTACTTCCGGGCCTTCTTCTTGCCGGCCACGGTGCGCTTCGGACCCTTGCGGGTGCGCGCGTTGGTCTTGGTCCGCTGGCCCCGCACGGGGAGCCCGCGGCGGTGCCGCAGCCCCTGGTAGCTGCCGATCTCCACCTTGCGGCGGATGTCCGCGGCGACCTCGCGCCGCAGGTCGCCCTCGAGCTTGAAGTTCGCCTCGAGGTAGTCGCGCAGCGCGACCAGCTCGGCGTCGCCCAGGTCGCGGACCCGCATGTCGGGGTTCACGCCGGTGGCGGCGAGCGTCTGGCGTGCGCGGGTGCGCCCGACGCCGTAGATGTAGGTGAGCGCGACCTCGATCCGCTTGTCACGCGGGAGGTCGACGCCGACGAGACGTGCCATCTGCCTGCTCCTGTACTTCCTCGGAGGTCCTCCGCGCGACCCTCCCGGTGCCCCGGGCCCCGGCCTCCGAACCGGGGGTACGTGCGCTGGTCGCGCGCTGGTGGCACCTCGCGGTGCCGGCCTTGCTCGGCCCTGCTCAGCCCTGGCGCTGCTTGTGCCGGGGGTTCTCGCAGATGACCATGACGCGACCGTGCCGGCGGATCACCTTGCACTTGTCGCAGATCGTCTTGACGCTCGGCTTGACCTTCATCGTGCTTCCTCCGCCGCCGCGCGCGCCGGTACGGGCGGGCGACGGTGACTCGTCGGGCACCCCGGCCGGGGCGCCGAGGTGGGCTTACTTGTAGCGGTAGACGATCCGGCCGCGGGACAGGTCGTAGGGGCTCAGCTCCACCACCACCCGGTCCTCGGGCAGGATCCGGATGTAGTGCTGGCGCATCTTCCCCGAGATGTGGGCCAGCACGCGGTGGCCGTTGGCGAGCTCCACGCGGAACATCGCGTTCGGCAGGGCCTCCACCACGCTGCCCTCGATCTCGATGACGCCGTCCTTCTTGGCCATGTCCTCCGCTCACTGCTTGCTGTGAACCCACGCCGGCGTTCCGCCACGGCGGTCGACGACGGGAGCGACCCACCCGGCACCGGACCGGGGGGAGGGACGTCACCGACCGTCCGCCGCCACGAGCTCTCGCAGGCAGCCACGAACCACGGTGCACGCACCCGACAGACCATCGTACGGCACGCAGCCCCCTACCACGAAACGGGGGCCTGCGCCCGGAACCTCCGACGGCGGGCCGCAGGGCGCACCGTCGGCCGGCGCGCCCGCTCGGTCCTCCCCCTCAGTCCTCCCACGGCGCGACGGTGACGCCGAGCGCCCCGAGGTGCTCCGCGCCGCCGTCGGGCGCGGTGAGCACCCACAGGCCGCCCGGGGTCACGGCGACCGTGTGCTCCCAGTGGGCGGCCCGGGAGCCGTCCTGGGTGACGACGGTCCAGCCGTCCTCGAGCTCGGCGGTCGCGGCCCCGCCGCGCGTGAGCATCGGCTCCACCGCGACGACCAGCCCCGCGCGTACCCGCGGGCCCCGCTCGCGCGCGCGGTAGTTGAGCACCGTCGGAGCCTCGTGCATCGCGCGGCCGATCCCGTGCCCCGTGTACTCGTGCACGATGCCGTACCGCGGGCCGCCGGACCGGCGCACCTCCTCGACGGTGTCCTGCACCGCGTCGCCGACCGCGCCGAGCCGGTCGCCGCGGGCCAGGGCCGCGATGCCCGCCCAGAGCGCGCGCTCCGTGGTCTCCACGAGGGCGGCGTCGTCGGGGTCGGCCGTCCCGACGACGGCCGTGAACGCGGCGTCGCCGTGCCAGCCGGCGAGCTCGGCGCCGAAGTCCACCGAGACCACGTCGCCGTCCTCGACGACCCGGTCGCCGGGGATGCCGTGCACGACCTCGTCGTTGACCGAGATGCACGTGACCGCGGGGTAGGGCGGCGCGCCGACGCCCTCGTAGCCGAGGAACGACGACGTCGCGCCCGCGCGCGCCAGGACGTCCCGGGCGACGGCGTCGAGCTCCGCCGTCGTGACGCCCGGCCGCAGCGCGGCGCGGACCTCGGCGAGCGCCTCGGCCACGACGAGGCCGGCGGCCCGCATCGCGCGGACCTGTGCCCCGTCCTTGAGCTCGACGCGCGCCCGGCCGAACATCAGACCCGCGAGCCGAGCGCGTCGAGCACCCGCGCCGTCACGGCCTCGATCTCGCCGGTCCCGTCCACCGCCACGAGCAGGCCGCGGTCGGCGTAGGCCTGGGCGAGCGGGGCCGTCTCGGCCTCGTAGATGTCGAGGCGGCGGGCGATGACCTCCGCCGTGTCGTCGTCGCGCCCCTCGATCTCCGCGCGCCGGCGCATCCGCTCGAGGAGCTCGCCGCGGTCCGCGGTGAGCTGGATGACGGCGTCGAGCCGCGTCCCCAGCTCGTCGAGGATCACGTCGAGCTCGGCCACCTGGGCGGCGTTGCGCGGGTACCCGTCGAGGATGAAGCCGTCCGCCGCGTCCGGCTGGCGCAGGCGCTCGCGCACCATCGCGTTGGTCACCTCGTCGGGGACGAGCTCGCCGCAGCAGGTGTACTCCTGCGCCCGCTTGCCGAGCTCGGTGCCCCGCGCGATGTTGTCGCGGAAGATGTCCCCGGTCGAGATCGCGGGGACCGAGAAGTGCTGGTAGATCCTTGCCGCCTGGGTGCCCTTGCCGGAGCCCTGTGGACCCATGATCACCAGGCGGACGCTCATCTCAGGAACCCCTCGTAGTGACGTTGCTGCAGCTGGGACTCGATCTGCTTGACGGTCTCCATGCCGACACCGACCACGATGATGATGGACGTCCCGCCGAACGGGATGTTGGTACCAAGGTCCAGGAGGATGAACGTGACGAGGGGCAGCATCGCGACGAACGCGAGGTAGAGCGACCCCGGCGCCATGATGCGCGAGAGCACGTAGTCCAGGTACTCGGCGGTCGGCCGCCCGGCCCGGATGCCCGGGATGAAGCCGCCGTACTTCTTCATGTTGTCGGCGACCTCGTCGGGGTTGAACGTGATCGCCGTGTAGAAGTAGCAGAAGAAGATGATGAGGACGATGTAGAGCGCGATGTTCAGCGGCGCGTCCTGCGCCGCGAGGTTCCGCGCGACCCACTGGACCCATTCCTGCGTCGGGTCGGCGAACTGCGTGACGAGCCCGGGGATCGCGAGCAGCGAGGCCGCGAAGATGATCGGGATCACGCCGGCCATGTTGATCTTGATCGGGATGTACGTGCTCGTGCCGCCGTACATCTTCCGGCCGACCATGCGCTTGGCGTACTGCACCGGGATGCGGCGCTGGCACTGCTCGACGAAGACGACCAGCCCGATGACGAGCAGGATCACGGCGGTGACGATGATGAACTTCGTCACGCCGTTGTCGCCACCGGCGATCGACCACATGGCCGTCGGGAACTGGGCCGCGATCTGCGTGAAGATCAGCAGCGACATGCCGTTGCCGATGCCGCGCTCGGTGATGAGCTCGCCGAGCCACATGATCATCGCGGTGCCGGCGGTCATCGTGATGACCATGAGCAGGATGGTCATGATCGAGTCGTCGGCGAGGACCGACACCGAGCAGCCCTGGAAGAGCTGGCCCGCGCGCGCCACCGTGACGATCGTCGTCGACTGGAGGACGGCGAGGCCGATCGTCAGGTAGCGGGTGTACTGCGTGAGCTTGGCGGTGCCGGACTGGCCCTCCTTGTGCAGGGCCTCGAACCGCGGGATCACCACGCGGAGCAGCTGGATGATGATGCTCGCCGTGATGTACGGCATGATGCCGAGCGCGAAGACGGCGAGCTGCAGGAGCGCCCCGCCGCTGAAGAGGTTGACGAGGCCCAGCAGCGTGTTGCCGGTGCCGATCTCCTCGACACAGCGCTGGACGTTCGGGTAGTCGACGCCCGGGGTCGGCAGGAACGAGCCGATCCGGAACACCACCATGATCCCGATGGTGAACAGCAGCTTGCGCCGCAGGTCTGGCGTCCGGAAGGCCCGGGCGAATGCGCTGAGCACCTGCTCCTCCTGCTCCGCTTCACAGCGGGTTGCTCGTCGTGCCGGACGGCCCCCCGCCGCAGGTCGCGGCGCGGCGCCCCGGGCACACTAACCCAAGACGGGCCGGACGCGGGGCCGGCCCGGGCGGGTCGCGCCCGGGCCGTTCCCCGTCGTCAGTCCCTGACCGACCCGCCCGCCGCCAGGATCTTCTCCCGCGCGGACTTCGAGACGGCCGTGACGGACACGTCCAGCTTGACGGCGAGCTCGCCGTCGCCGAGCACCTTCACCGGGGCGCCCTTGCGGACGACGCCCTTCGCGGCGAGGTCCTCGGCGGTCACCTCGCCGCCCTTCGGGTACAGCTCGGCGAGCCGGTCCAGGTTGACGACCTGGTAGGTCGTCCGGAAGGGGTTCTTGAAGCCGCGCAGCTTCGGCAGCCGCATGTGCAGCGGGATGCCCCCGCCCTCCTTGCGGGCCGGGACCTGCTGGCGCGCCTTCGTGCCCTTCGTGCCGCGACCAGCGGTCTTGCCCTTGGAGCCCTCGCCGCGACCCACGCGGGTCTTCGGCGTGTGGGCGCCGGGCGCCGGGCGCAGGTGGTGCACGCGGAGCGTGCCGCCCTGGCCCTCGGTCACGTTGGAGCCGCGCTCCGGGGCCTTCTCGGCCTTCGGGGCCTTCTCCGCCTTCGCGGGCTTCTCGGCCTTCGCCGCCGTCTCGGCCTTGGCGGCCGACGCCGGGGCGGCCTTGGCCTTCGCCGGCTTCTCCGCGGCGGGCTTCTCGGCCTTCTCCGCGGCCGCCTTCGTCGCCTTGGCGGGCGCGGCCTTCGCCGGCTTCTCCGCGGCCTCGGCCTTCTCGGCCTTCTCGGCCTTCGCGGACGACGCCGTCGACCGGGACGTGGCCGACGCCGCCTTCGCGGTGGCCTTCGCCCCGCCCGCGGCCTTCTCGGCAGCGGGCTTCTTGGCGGCGGTCTTCTTCTCGGCCGCGGGCGCGGAGTCCTTGGCCGCGGGCTTGCGCGCCGGCTTCTTCTCGGCCTGCTCGGCGGCCTCGGCCGCCTCCTTCTTCTCAGCCATGGTCACTCGACCTCCTCGACGGTGACGAGGTGCGCCACCGTGGCGACCATGCCGCGGATCTCCGGTCGGTCCTCCTTGACGACGATGTCGCCGATGCGCTTGAGGCCGAGGCTCCGCAGCGTGTCACGCTGGTTCTGCTTGCCGCCGATGGCGGACCGGGTCTGGGTCACCTTGAGCCGGGGCATCAGGCACCTGCCTTCGCTGCGGCCGCGGCCGCGCCCGCCTCCCGCGCGCGCAGCAGCGCGGCGGGCGTGACGTGCTCGACCGACAGGCCCCGCCGGGCCGCGACCGACTCCGGCTCCTCGAGGGAGCGCAGGGCCGCCACCGTGGCGTGCACGATGTTGATCGCGTTCGACGAGCCCATGGACTTGGACAGGATGTCGTGGACGCCGGCGCACTCCAGGACGGCGCGCACCGGGCCGCCGGCGATGACGCCGGTACCCGGGGCGGCCGGGCGCAGGAACACCACGCCGGCCGCGGCCTCGCCCTGGACGGGGTGCGGGATGGTGCCCTGGATCCGCGGCACGCGGAAGAAGCTCTTCTTGGCCTCCTCCACGCCCTTGGCGATCGCCGCGGGCACCTCCTTCGCCTTGCCGTAGCCCACGCCGACGGTGCCGTCGCCGTCGCCCACCACGACGAGCGCGGTGAAGCTGAACCGGCGCCCGCCCTTGACGACCTTGGAGACGCGGTTGATGGCGACGACGCGCTCGAGGAAGGCGCTCTTCTCCGCCTGCTCCCCGCCGCGACGGTCGTTCCGGCGGTCGCCGCGCTCGCGCCGGTCGCCGCCGGCGCCCTGGGCTCCGCTGTTGCGCTGCGGTGCAGCCATCAGTGCTTCCTCTGCTTCCGTGCGGTGATGAGTCGGTGCGTCACAGGGCCAGCCCGCCTTCCCGCGCGCCCTCGGCGACCGCCGCGACGCGCCCGTGGTACTTGTTGCCGCCCCGGTCGAACACGACGGCCTCGATGCCCGCGGCCTTCGCGCGCTCCGCCACCAGCTCGCCCACCCGGCGGGCCTTGGCGGTCTTGTCGCCCTCGAAGGAGCGCAGCTCCTTCTCGAGGGTCGACGCCGAGACCAGGGTGCGGCCGGCGGCGTCGTCCACCACCTGGGCGACCATGTGCCGCGTCGAGCGCGTGACCACCAGGCGCGGCCGGGTGGCCGTGCCGACGACCTTCTTGCGCAGGCGCTGGTGCCGGCGGGTGCGGGCGATGGCCTTGCCCTTGCCCTTGATCGTGATAGCCATCGTCACTTACCAGCCTTTCCGGCCTTGCGGCGGACGACCTCGCCCGCGTACCGCACGCCCTTGCCCTTGTACGGCTCGGGCTTGCGGATCTTGCGGATGTTCGCGGCGACCTCGCCCACCAGCTGCTTGTCGATGCCGCTGACCGCGAACTTCGTGGGCGAGGTCACCTCGAAGGTGATGCCCTCGGGCGCGGTCACGACGACGGGGTGGCTGAACCCGAGCGCGAACTCGAGGTCGGAGCCCTTCGCCGTCACGCGGTACCCGGTGCCGACGATCTCGAGCCGCTTGGTGTAGCCCTCGGTGACGCCCGTGACCAGGTTCGCGATGAGCGTCCGGGTCAGGCCGTGCAGCGAGCGCGAGCGGCGCTCGTCGTCGGGTCGGGTGACGACGATCGCGCCCGACTCGTCGCGGGACACCTGGATCGGCGCCGGCACGGTGTGCTGGAGCGTCCCCTTGGGGCCCTTGACGGTGACGGAGTCGCCGTCGATGGTCACGTCCACCCCGGCCGGGACCGGGACGGGGATCTTGCCGATGCGGGACATCGCTGGTCTCCCTTCCCCTTCTCGGCTACCAGACGTAGGCGAGGACTTCCCCGCCCACGCCCTTGGCGGATGCCTGCTTGTCGGTCAGGAGACCGGACGACGTGGAGATGATCGCCACGCCGAGGCCGCCGAGGACCCGAGGCAGGTTGGTGGACTTCGCGTACACGCGCAGGCCCGGCTTGGACACGCGGCGGACGCCGGCGAGCGAGCGCTCGCGGTTGGGGCCGAACTTCAGCTGGATCGTGAGGTTCTTGCCCACCGGGGCGTCCTCGACGGTCCAGCCCGCGATGTAGCCCTCGTTCTTGAGGATCTCCGCGATGTTGGCCTTGAGCTTGGAGTACGGCATGGTCACGGTGTCGTGGTACGCCGCGTTGGCGTTCCGCAGACGCGTGAGCATGTCCGCGATCGGGTCGGTCATCGTCATCGGGCTCGAGCCCTTCCTCGCCGGGGTATCCCTCTCGGGACCTGCGGCGTAGTGGTTACCAGCTGCTCTTGGTGACGCCGGGGAGCTCGCCGCGGTGCGCCATCTCGCGCACGCAGATGCGGCAGAGGCCGAACTTGCGGTAGACGGCGCGCGGGCGGCCGCACTTCTGGCAGCGGCTGTACGCGCGGACGGCGAACTTCTGCTTCCGCGCCGCCTTGTTGATCAGGGCGGTCTTCGCCATGTCAGTCCTCCTTGAAGGGGAAGCCGAGACGGCGGAGCAGCGAGCGGCCCTCGTCGTCGTTGGTCGCGGTCGTCACGATCGTGATGTCCATGCCCCGGACGCGGTCGATCTTGTCGGGGTCGATCTCGTGGAACATCACCTGCTCGGTGAGGCCGAACGTGTAGTTGCCCTGACCGTCGAACTGCTTGGGCGACAGGCCGCGGAAGTCACGGATACGGGGCAGGGCCAGCGTGATCAGCCGGTCCACGAACTCCCACATCCGGTCACCGCGGAGCGTCGTGTGGGCGCCGATCGGCATGCCCTCGCGCAGCTTGAACTGCGCGATCGACTTGCGGGCCTTGGTGACCTGCGGCTTCTGGCC
>JAAZAC010000089.1 GCA_012514545.1 Actinomycetales bacterium
CCGACGGCGAGCGCGGGCGGGACGTTGCCGCTGCCGTCGAGGGTGAGGATCAGGACCTCGGCCATCAGGTGCCTCCGGCGAGGACGGCGCGCGCGAGGGCGAGCATGCGCGCGGCGGTGGTGTCGCGGGACAGGCCGCGGTCGCGGCGCAGCAGCGCCCACGTCTGCAGGTCGGTGGCGACGACGAGGAGGTCGGTGAGGGCCTCGGCGTCGGGCGCCGGGAGCGGGGCGAGGAACGGCGCGAACGTCGCCTGGACCCAGGCGCGGTGCTGGGCGCGCCCCTCGGCCGTGATGCGGGCGACGCCGGCGTCCTGCGCCTCGTGGGCGAGCAGGGTGAGCATGCCGTGGCCGCGCGCCTCGTAGTGGTCGACGACGACGTCCACCGCCGCGGCGGGGTCGCCCACCGGGGCCTCGCGGTCGGTGAGGATGACGTCGAGCGCGTAGGCGAACGTCTCCTCGAACAGCCCGTCGCGGCTGCCGAAGTGGCGCAGCACGGTGGGCACGGTGACGCCGGCCCGGGCGGCCACGTCGGCGAGCGGGACGGCCGTGGTGCCGCGCTCCATGACCAGCGCGACCAGGGCGTCCATGATGCGCGTGTGCGTGGCCCGGGCGGCCTCGGCCCGGGCCCGCTGGCGGTAGGGGCGCGTCGTCGTCGGAGTATTCATGTTAGTGGCGACTGAAACGAATATTTGCCACGGTGTCAACGGTGGAATCCCGCCGCGGCGCCCGTCCGCCTAGCCTGGGGCATGACCAACTCCGAGCGGCGCCCGCAGGACGGCGACTGCGCGGTCGCCACGCTCGACGACGGCGTCGAGGTCATCGAGCCGCGCGACGTCCCCCTCGGCGGCCCGCGCGCGATGACCGTGCGGCGCACGCTGCCCTCGCGGCGGCGGTCGCTCATCGGCGCCTTCTGCTTCGCCGACCACTACGGGCCCGACGCCGTCGCCGCCACGGGCGGCATGGACGTCCCGCCCCACCCGCACACCGGCCTGCAGACCGTGACCTGGCTGTTCGAGGGGCGCGTGCTGCACCGCGACGCGCTCGGCTCGGAGCAGGAGATCCGCCCCGGCCAGCTCAACCTCATGACCGCGGGCCACGGCGTCTGCCACTCCGAGGAGGGCACGGTCCGCCTCTTCCCCGACCAGCGGCGCCTGCACGGCGTCCAGCTGTGGACCGCCCTGCCCGAGGCCACCCGGCACGGCGAGCGGGCGTTCGAGCACGTCGCCGAGGTGCCCACGTTCGACGCCGACGGCGCCCGCGTCCAGGTCGTCATGGGCACCCTGGGCGGGGCGACCTCGCCCGCCCGGGCGGACACGCCGCTCGTCGCGGCGCAGGTGGACCTGCCGGCCGGCGCCCGCGTCCGCCTGCCCGTCGAGCGCGGCTTCGAGCACGGGGTCCTGCTCGACGCCGGGGAGCTCACCGCGTGCGGCGCCCCGCTCGCCCCCGCCGCGCTCGCCTACCTGGCGCCGGGCCGCGACGCCGTCGACCTCGTCGCGGGCGACGCCGGTGCGCGCCTGGTGCTCCTGGGCGGCGCGCCGTTCGAGGAGGACGTCCTCATGTGGTGGAACTTCGTCGGGCGCGAGCACGACGAGGTGGTGCAGGCCCGCGAGCAGTGGCAGGCCGCGATCCGCGGCGAGCCCGAGGGCCTGGCCCGGTTCGGCCGCGTCGACGGGTACGACGGCGCTCCCCTGCCCGCCCCCGCGCTGCCGCACGTCCGGCTGCGCCCGCGCGGGCGGCTCTGAGCCGTCGGGCCCGGGACGTCGCTCGGGCCCTCAGGCCCTGCCCGCGGCGATCGCCTCCAGGTCGCGGACGGCGAACCGGTGGTGCTCCCACTCCTCCTCGAGGATGGTGCGCAGGCAGGAGAGCGTGGTCTCGGGCTCCTCGGGCCACCAGGGGTTGCGGCGCGGCACGGCGAGGTCGGCCTCGGTGACGCCCGCGAGGAACTCGCGGACCATGCCCATCCGTTCCGACCGGACGGCCAGCACCTCCTCGTAGGTCGGCGTCTCGGCGGAGAACACCGACGGGTCGTTCCCGTCGAGCTCGTACTCCGCGTTGGGCTGGCCGATCGGGTGGTACGGCTCGGGCACCTCGAGGATCGCGCGGCGCAGCCACGTGTCCGTCGCCATGACCAGGTGCCGCAGGGTCTGCGCGAACGACCACTCGCCGTCGACCGACACGTCCACCGTGCCCGGCGGCATCGCGGCGACCCGCTCGAGCGTCGCCGCCCACGTCCGCTCGACGGCGGCCCACGCCTCCCGGAGCCCGTCCGGGTCGGCCGCCCGCCGCAGCTCGCGGCCCGGGAAGCGCCGGTCGAGCTCGGCGTCCACGTACGGCGCGACGTCGACGCCGTTGACCAGCAGCGAGCCGCCCGTCTCGATGAGCCACGGCGCGTCGATGTCCGCGCCGTTGACGTGCACCCCGCGGAAGACGGCGTCCGAGAGGTTCACGGCCACGAACCGCGCTCCCCGCAGGCTCAGCCGCTCGAAGCGTGCACCGGCCAGGTCGTCCGCGCTCGTGAACGTGCGCATGGGTCCCCCTTCGTCGTCCACCCAGCATCGCGGCTCGGCCCGGCGGCGTCGAGGCGGCCGCTCACCAGACGTTCGCCGCGACGAGCGCCGCCACGTCGCCGCCGCCCAGCGCGGCGGGCAGGACGAGGACCTCGTCGAGCACGGCCCGCGCCGCGGCGTCGCCGGTGCCCGGCCGCGCGCCCAGCCGCAGGGTGACCGGTCCCTCCCCGGCCGGGGCGGCGGGGGCGGTCGCGACCCCCGTCGTGCCGACCCACAGGCGCACGTCGGACCCGGAGCGGCTGACGGCGACGAGCCGCGCGCCGGCCGTCGGCGCGGCCACGTCGGCGAGCACCTCCGGCGGCGCCTCCTCGCCGTCGTCGCCGGCGCCCGCGACGTCCTGCACCAGCTGCAGGCGGCCGCCGGCGACGCGCAGGCCCAGGTCGGGGCCGTCGTCCTGCACGAGCCACAGGACGTCGCCGTCCGCGCCCGCGTCCGTCACCCGCAGCCACAGCGCGAGCGCCGCGGCCTGCCCGACGGCGAGCGGGCCGCCCGGGTCGGCCGTGGACTCCTCGAGCCCGCCGCTGAGCCGGAGCGCGCCGGTGGGGTCGCAGACGAGGAGGCCGGGGGGCGGCGTCGTGCCGGGGATGGCGGACGACGCGCCGAAGTCGTGGTGCCGCGACGGGCCGAGGGTCGCGACGGCCGCGGGCCACGCGTCCGAGCACGGGCGCACGCCGACCTCGGCGGAGAGCGACGCGCCGTCGACGAACACCGCGGCGGACTCGACCGCCGGCGTCGCGACGAGCCCGGCCGCGACGCCGAGCGCGGCCGCGAGGGCGAGGACGCCCGCGACCTCAGACCGCGTCGAGGACATCCGGGACCTCCCGGCGCGGGGCGGGCTGGAGCACGGGCCGGCGGCGCCGCTCGGCCGCCACCTCGACCAGCTCGAGCGCGCCCAGCAGCAGGAGCGGGGGCGCGAGCATCGTCAGGCGGCCGGTGGGGGACTGCGCCCAGGCGAGCCAGCGGCCCCAGCCCGGGTGCGAGCCCACCACGACGCCGCGCACGAGCGACAGCGGCGTCGCGTTGGGGTCGCGCGTCCGGTTCGCGTCGCCCTTGGTGTAGACGTACGGGCGCAGGATGGGCTGGCCGTCGGGGCCGAGCCGCGGCACCATCCGGCCGCCCGGCGCCTCCTCGAGCACGGGGAGCATCTGCAGGTCGACCACGCGGTGCGTGACGAGGTGCTTGCTGCCCGGCGGCCAGAACGTGACGACCTGGCCCACCTGGAGCTGGCTCGGGTCGTCGATCGTCTGGAGCACCGCGACGTCGCCGGCCTCCACGAACGGGGACATCGAGCCCGACGTCACGATGAGGAGCTGGCGGCCCTGCAGGCCGTACCAGGCGGGCACCGCGACGCTCACCGCGAACGCGCCCGCGAACGTCACCACGACCGTCCAGACCAGCCCGGCGAACGCGCGCCGCAGGACGCGGCGCCGGCGCGCAGCCGACCGCCGCCGGGGGGCCGACCGGGCGTCGGACCTCACGTCCTCGCCCGACGTCGGCCGACCCGGCGGCGTCGGCCCACCCGGCGACGTCGGCCCTCCATCCGACGCCCCCGGCGTCCCCGTCGCCCGTGCGCGCCACCGCTCGACGATCGGCCCCACGCCCTCCGCGGCCCGGTGCGCCAGCACGAAGCCCTCGGCCCACCACCGGCGCGGGCCGAGGAGCAGCGCACCGGCCGCCCACGGGAAGGCCGCCTCGCGGACCGCGTCCCACGCGAGGGCGCAGGCGCGGGCGACGGCGCGGCCGGGCTCCGGCCGCTCCGCCGCGAGCGAGACGATCGCGGTCATCGCACGAGGTCAGTCGTTGTTGACGGTCTGCTCGGCGAGGAAGGTCAGCGTGACCTCGGCCTGGGTGTCCTGGTACGTGTTGTCGGTCGCGAGCGGCAGGCCGACGGCGACGCACAGGTTCTCCCCGAGGCCCGCGGCGAGCACGCGGTCGCCCGCGTCCTGGCCGATCGCGGGGTTCCCGACGAGCGTCACCGGGGTCGTGGGGATGCCGTTGAGCGAGCCGATCGGCGTCGCCGCCGCCACGCCCGCCGAGCTGCAGGTCGCCACGCCCGCGTAGACCTGCAGGGAGAGCTCGCCGGCGAGGTCGGCGGGCTGGCTGTTCGTCGCCGCCACCTCGATCGCGTACCGCAGCTCGAGCGAGCCGCCGTTCGACACCGGGACGATGCCGTACACCGTGTCGCCGGGCGCCATGTTCGGCGCACCGAGCGTCTGCGTGGCCGAGTGCTCGGCGACGATGTCGACGGTGCCGGTCTGGAAGTCGCTCGCGGAGAGCGGCTCGGTGTCGGTGAAGAGCGCGCTCGTGACGAGCGACGTCACGCCCATCGCCGCGAGGGCGACGATGAGCGCGGTGGCCGTGAGCCGTCTGCGCCGGCCCACGCCCAGCGGACTGCGCCGCTCGGGGGTGATCATCTCGCGGATGAGGTCATCCATCGTGGCTCCTTCGGGGGGTGGGGCTGCCGGTGGGGGAGGCCGGCACGGTGGGGGCGGGCGCCTTCCGCGCGCGCGGGACGTGGCGCCGCCGGGGAACCGTGCCGCCGCGTCGGGGGGTCGGCGGCACGTCGCGGCGCACCAGGACGACGTCGTCCGCGGGCACCGCGGGGGAGAACCAGAAGCCCTGCGCGAGGTCGACGTCGAGCGAGCGCAGGGTGGCGGCGGTCGCGCCGTCCTCGACGCCCTCGGCCACGACCTGCAGACCGAAGGAGTGCGCGAGGTCGACGACCGCCTTGATGACGCTCCTGGCGCGCGCCGCGTTGGCGGCGTCGGTCAGGTCGTCGACGAAGAGCTGGTCGATCTTCAGGACGTCCACGGGCAGGTCGCGCAGCTGCGCGATCGAGGTCTGGCCGGTGCCGAAGTCGTCGATCGCGGCGCGCACGCCCGCCGCGGCGAGGGCCTCGAGCACCGGCACGACGCGGGTGCGGTCGGCGACGAGCGCCGTCTCGGTGATCTCCACCTGGAGGTGCTCCGGCCGGACTCCGTGCTCCGCCAGCAGCCCCGTGATCGTCTCGACGATCGCGGGGCTGGCCGCCGTGTGCGCGGAGAGGTTGACGGCGATGGGCAGCCGCTCGTCGGCGGGCCAGGCCGCGAGCTGGCCGACCACCGTGCGCAGCACGACGTCGGTGAGCTCGTCGATGAGCCCGGACTGCTCGGCGAGCGGGATGAAGACGGTCGGGCCGATGAGCCCGCGCGTCGGGTGGTGCCAGCGGACGAGCGCCTCGAGGCCCACGGTCACCCCGGACGCGAGGTCGATCTTCGGCTGGTAGTGCACGCCGAGCTCGCCCGGACGGGACAGCGCCTCGTGCAGCTCGCCCTGGAGCACGAGGCGGGACGGGCTCGAGCCGTCCGCCGCGACGTCGTACAGCGCGACGCCGAGGCGGTGCTGCTTGGCCGTGTACATGGCGATGTCCGCCTTGCGCATGAGGTCGCGGACGTCGTCGGCGTGGTGGGGCAGGGCGGCCACCCCGATCGAGGGGGCCACGTGGACGGGGATGCCGCCGAGCACGAAGGGCTCGGTGAAGACGGCGCGCGCCCGGTGCGCGAGCCGCTCCGCCTCCTCGGGCGTGTCGACGGCGAGGAGGACGGCGAACTCGTCGCCGCCGAGGCGGGCGACGAGGTCGCGGCCGCGGAAGGTGCCCAGCAGGCGGTCCGCGGCCTGGCGCAGGAGGTCGTCGCCGCGGTCGTGGCCGAGGGTGTCGTTGATCTCCTTGAACCTGTCGACGTCGAGCAGGAGCACGGCGACGCCGGGCCCGCCGCGCTGCGCGGCCGCCACGGCCCGCTCGAGGCGGCCGAAGAGCATGCGGCGGTTCGGCAGCCCGGTCAGCGCGTCGAGCAGCGCCATGCGCGCGTTGTCCATCGCCGAGCGGGCGAGGCTCTCCGACGCCGTGTGCACGGTGCGGAAGAGCACGAGCCAGAGCAGGAGCAGGCCGGCGCCCGCGGCGAGCGCGATGGAGCGCACGGCCATGGCGCGGGCCCGCATCCCGGAGGTGTGGTCGAACGTCACCTCGGCCGCGCCGACGAGCTGCCCGCCGGACCGGATGGGGACGTAGACGTCGAGGGCGGTCCGCGCCCCGCCGACCTCCCCCTCGGCCGCGCCCGCGAGGTACGGCCGGATGACGGCGGACGGCTCGCCCATGCGCGCGGCGGACTCGAGCTGGGCGGGGTGCGGGAACCCGGCCGTGGAGCGCGACGCCGAGTCGAACAGGAGGATCCCGTCCACGTTCCAGATCCGCAGCGCCAGCACCGCGCCGTCGAGCCGGGCGGTGGACTCCTCCAGCACCGCGAGGTGCTCCTCGTCGAGCGCGCCGGTGCGGAAGGCCTCGACGGGCACGAGCGGGGCCACCCAGCCGGCCAGCGTCTCCGCCGAGCGCGTGCCCTCGTCGAGGGAGCGCTCGCGCATCACCTCCGCCGTCGCGACGACGACGCCGGCCGCGACCGCGGCGATGCCCAGCAGGGAGATGAGCGCGAACCGGCGGGACAGCGTGAGGCGCTGCCCTGTCGCGCCCGCGCGTCGGGAGCTGCGGGTCATCGGACTCCTGGTGGCCGTGGATCACCGGGGGGAGGGACGTGGGGGCGTCCGCCCGGTGACCTGGTTCGGGGGAAACTACGGCGAGTTGTCCGGGGCGCATGACTGCCAACCGGTGGATCGGACGCCATTTCACCCGGCCTTTCACCCGGCCTTTCACCCGGTCCCGGCGTGTCGCGCTGGACGCCTGGCGGGCGGGGCGTCGTGGGGGACGCCGGCGGTCGGACGGCGCTCCTCGGCGCGGTACCAGCGCGCCGGCGAGGACGGCTGGGACCCCCGTCCCGAATGCCCTCGCCCGGGCGGCGGGCCGGGCCGTACGGTCGGGGCGTGACCACCGCCGCCGACCTGCGCGCGCGGGTCGGGGCCGCCTTCGCCCGGCTCGACCTGCCGTCGTGGCCCGACCCCCACCCGGACCGGTCGCCCCGCGACGAGGAGTACTCGCGGCTGACGGACCCCGCGCGCTACCGCGTCGTGCACGCCCGCGCCCGCGTGTGGGCGGACGTGCTGCGGGAGGCCGGGGCCCGCGCCGAGGCGCTGCCCGCGGGCGAGGGCGCCGCCGACCGCCCGTTCGACCGCGGCGTGCGGCTCACCGTGCCGCGGCCGGGGACGCTCGCGCTGCTCCTCCTCGAGCGGGACGTGCGCGACCCCTTCCGGCCCGACGCCGAGGCCCTCCCCGTCCTCGACGTCGCCGTCGCGCGGCCGGACGTCGTCGTCGAGACGCAGCCCGACTGCGGGTGCGACGCGTGCGACACCGGCTCCGCCGACATCCTCGGCACGCTGGACGAGGCGGTCGCGCGCGTCGTCGGCGGCCCCTTCGTGGCGCTCCGCGGCGACGGCTGGGGTGCCCAGTGGTACCCCGACGGCGGCAGCGCCTGGAGCAGCGGCGAGGGGAGCGCGCACGACCAGCACGGGGCGCGCATGGAGCTGTGCCGCCGCCTCGTGGCGGGCGAGGACGTGTCGCTGCCGCCCGGCGCCGAGGCGTTCGTCGGCGCGCCCTGGTTCGGCTGAGCCGCCCGGCGCGGGCGGCGTGGGGGAGCCTCAGGCCGGGGCGGGCAGGCCGTCGGCGAGCGCGGCGAACGCCTCGACGATGGCGGCCGACGGCGACACGGCCCGGCCGGCGTCGACCGACCGGTGCACCGCGGTGCGGGCCGCGGCGAGGGCGACGGACGCGACGAGCGCGGGGTAGGGGTGCCCGGCGGGCAGCCCGGCGCGCTCGGCGAGCGCCGCCGCCACCTCGCGCTCGGCGCTCGCGCTCGCGCCGAGGAGGCGGGGCAGCAGCTCGGGGTGCTGCTCGAGGAGCGCGCGGCGCAGCGTCCAGAGGTCGTGGTCGGCGGCCATCTCGTCGGCGTAGGTGGCGAGGGCCGCGCCGAGCGCGACGAGCGGCGGCTCGTCGGCGGGGCGCTCGCGCAGGTGCTCGAGCAGCAGGCGCCGGGCGTCGGGGTCGTCGCCGACGACGGCCTCCTCCTTGGAGGCGAAGTAGTTGAAGAACGTGCGCGGCGACACCTCGGCCGCCGCGGCGATCTCGTCGACCGTGACGTGGTCGAGCCCGCGCTCGACGGTGAGCGACAGCGCGGCACGGCGCAGCGCGGCCCGGGTCCGGCGCTTCTTGCGCTCGCGCAGGCCCTCCTCGCGCAGGGCGTCCTCGCGCAGGGCCTCGGTGGTCACGGTCATGCCGCCATGGTAGCGCACAAACCTGCAGTCCGTGCAGAAATGCAGCCATGCGATAGTTGCAGTCACTGCAACTTAGGCGTACCGTGTGGGCCGAAGGTCCCGACGACGCGACCGACCCACCCAGCACCACCCCGTCGCCCTGCGTCGGCGACCGAAGGAGTCCCGCGTGAGCACCACCCCCGTCCCGGCACGCCTGGACCCGGCCACCCGCCGCGTGTTCGTCGGCCTCATGCTCGGCATGCTCGTCGCCTCGATCAGCCAGACGATCGTGTCCCCGGCGATGCCGATCATCGTCGCCGAGCTCGGCGGCATCGAGCACTACAGCTGGCTCGCCACCGCCGCCATGCTCGCCTCCGCCGTCGTCGTGCCCGTCGTCGGCAAGCTGTCCGACCTGTACGGCCGGCGCGGCTTCTACCTCGGCGCGCTCGCCACGTTCCTCGTCGGCGCCCTGCTGTCCGGCCTCGCCCAGTCGTTCTGGTGGCTCGTCGGCGCCCGGGTGGTCCAGGGCCTCGGCATGGGCGCGCTCATGGCGCTGTCCCAGACCGTCATCGGCGACATCATCCCGCCGCGCCAGCGCGGCAAGTACCAGGGGATCATGGGCGCGGTCTTCGGCCTCACCTCGATCGCCGGGCCGCTCGTCGGCGGCTTCGTCACCGACCACTGGGGCTGGCGCTGGCTCTTCCTCGCGACGCTCCCGCTCGGCGTGGCCGCGCTCGTCGTCATCGCCCGCTCGCTGCACCTGCCGCACACGCCGCGGGTCGCGCGGATCGACGTCGCCGGCATCCTCACGCTGTCCGGCGCGCTCGTCGCGATCCTGCTCGCCACCTCGTGGGGCGGCACCACCTACCCGTGGGGCTCGGTGCAGGTGGTCGGCCTCTACGTCGCGGGCGCCGCGCTGCTGACGTTCTTCGTGCCGATCGAGCTGCGCGCCGCCGAGCCGGTGCTCCCGCTGCGCCTGTTCCGCAACGGCATCGTCACGTTCGCCACCCTCGCCGGGTTCTTCATCGCGATGGGCATGTTCGGCGCGGTGTTCTACATCCCCGTGTACGCGCAGGGCGTGCTCGGCGTGAGCGCCACGAGCTCCGGCGTGATCATCATGCCGATGAGCCTCGCGATGATCGTCGTCGGCATCGTCGTCGGCGCTCTCATCACGCGCACCGGCCGGTACAAGGTGTTCACCGTCACCGGGACCGTCGTCATGGTCGCGGGCTTCTGGCTGCTCACCCGGTTGCACCACGGCTCGTCGTCGCTCGAGCTCACCGTCGCGATGGTGACCATCGGCCTCGGGCTCGGCGCCGCGATGCAGACGATGACGCTCATCGTCCAGAACGCCGTCGACCGGGCCGACCTCGGCGTCGCGACCGCGGCCACCCAGTTCGTCCGCAGCGCCGGCGGCACCGTCGGCATCGCCGTGCTCGGCACGGTCATGTCGTCGCGGCTCGGCTCCGCGATCGCCGCCCACCTGCCGGCCGGCGCCGCCGCGGCGATGCCGGCGGAGGGCCTGTCCGCCGGGTCCGTGCTCGACCCGAGCGCGCTCGCCGGGCTGCCCGCGCCGATCGCCCTGGCGGTCCGCCAGGGGCTCGCCGACGCCCTGCACCAGGTCTTCGTCGTCGGGCTGCCGTTCGCGGCGCTCGCCGTCGTCGCGGCCCTGCTCATCCGCGAGATCCCGCTGCGCCACACGTTCGACGACGGCCCGTCGGCCCCCGCGGACGCGGACGCCGACGCGGACGCGGACGCCGGGGACGCCGACGCCGGGACGCGGGAGGCCGTGCGGGTCTGAGGCCTCAGCGCGCGTCGAGCAGGTCGCGCAGCCAGCCCGCCCCGCGCGTCGTCGCCCCGAGCGCGGCGACGCGGCGGCGCAGCTCGCGGTCCGACGTCACGACCACCACCCTCGCGGGGCCGCCCTCACCGGGCGGCCCCGCGAGCGCGCTCACGAGGTCGACGATCGCGGCGTCCCCGTCGCGGGGCGCCCGCAGCACCTCGACCGCACCGGGGTCCTCGGCGTCGGCGGTCTCCGCGGCGGCGGCGCGGCCCTCGAGCACGACGACGACCCGCGCCCCGGCCAGCCCCTCGGCGCCCGCCGCCCGCGCGGCCGCGACCTGCGCCACGAGCCGCCCGGCCGCCCCGGGGCGGTCCCGCCACCAGCCGTCCGGCCGGGCGCCGACGACGTTCGCCGCGTCCACGACGACGACCCCCGCCCGCTCCGGCACCCGCCCAGGCTAGGGCGCCGCTCAGCGGAGGAGGAGCGGGGCGACCGCGTAGCCGCCCACGGGCGGCTGGGCGCGCTCGCGGCGGCGCCGCGGGTCCGGCTCGACCGCCGTCGTCGCCGCGAGCACCGCGCGCGCGAGCACCCGCAGCTCGAGCGTCGCGAGCGGGCGCCCCGGGCACACGTGCTTGCCGATGCCGTAGACGAGGTTGTACGGCGCGTGCTCGTCCGGGTCGAACGCGTCGGGGTCGCCGAACACCTGCCGGTCCCGGTTCGCCGCCGTCCAGTTGAGGAACACCCGGTCGCCCGCGGCGATCGTCCGCCCGCCGACCGTCACGTCGCGCGTCGCCACGCGCCGGTTCGCGACGAACGGGTCGTCGATGCGCAGCATCTCGTCGATCGCCGCGTCGAGCTCGGCGTCGGACACCCCCGCCCGCAGGCGCGCCTGCAGGCCGGGGTGGTCCGCGAGGTAGGTGAGCACGACGCCGGCCGCGAGCGCCATCGAGCCCAGGTCGCCGCCCGTCCAGTTGCGCAGGATCGAGACGATCTCGTCGTCGGTGAGCGGCCGCCCGTCCACGCGCTCGCGGACCAGCTCGGTCGTGACGTCGTCGGGCGCGGCGTCGCCGGCGGCGCGCCGGGCGTCGGTGAGCGCGCGGATGATCGCGTCGAACCGCCGGGCCACCTCCGCGGTGCGCGCTCGGTCGCGCGAGCGGGTCGCCGCCTGGTTGTCCGCCATCCAGGCCAGCAGGTCGCCCGCGAGGTCCGCCGGCCACCCGAGCCACGCGCTCTGCGCGCGCACCGCGAAGTGCGAGCCGAGGATGACCGCGTCGACCCGGCCGGGCACGGCGAGCTCGGCCACGAGCTCGGCGGCGACCCGCTGCACCACGGGCTCGAGCGCCGCCATCCGCTCGGGCGTGAAGTACCGCTCGACGACGGCGCGGTACGCCGTGTGCTCCGGGCCGTCGAGGCCGTTCGGCACCTGCAGGTGCGCGGACACCGCGTTGGAGAACGTCACCGGGTCGAGCGCGGCCCGCACGACGGCGGCGTGCGAGAACAGCGTCCACGCGCCGTCGGGGCCCTTCGCGACCGGGCACGCGCCGCGCATGCCGTCGTAGGCGGCGACCGGGTCGCGCCGCACGGCCGGGCCGCGCGGATTCCAGTCCGGCCCGCCGTCGTCGGCGAGCGCGCGGCGGGCGGCGCGGCTGCGCGGGGCGGGGTCGGGGGCGAGCTCGTCGGCGGGCAGGTGCTCGGTCACCGGACCATCGTGGCCCACGCCCCTCCCGGCGGCACCGGCGCGGCACCGG
>JAAZAC010000090.1 GCA_012514545.1 Actinomycetales bacterium
GCGGGACGGCGCGTCCGGCGTCGCGGGCCGGGCGGCCGGCGCGTCCCAGGAGGCGGCCGCGCGCGCGGCGCCGGCCGAGGCGGGGGCGTCGCCCGACGGCGCGGGCGCGTCGGCGGCGCCCGCCGGGCCGACCGTCGTCTGGACCCGGGCGTCGATGCCCAGCGTCTCGTGCAGCGCCCGCTCGACGTTCTGCGCGTGCGAGCCGCCGCGGAAGGTCGTCGCGAGCTGCGGCGTCGTGAACGCGAGCGTCACCACGCCGGCCGACACGTCCGCGACGTGCGCGTTCTGGCTGACCAGCACCCAGGTCGCCATCCGCAGGGACCGCAGCGTGCCGAGCACCTCCGGCCACCGGCGGCGCACGGTCTCCGCGTCCAGGCCGGGGCCCGGCGCGGGGCCGGGCGAGGGCAGCGGGCCGGGTGCGGGCTCGGGCGCGGGCGTCGGCATCGGCCCGGGCGCGGGGCCCGGCTCCGGCTGGGGGCCGGGCCCGGGCGCGGGTGCGGGACGCTCGGGCGTCGGGGGCGCGGGGAACGGCTCGGGCGCGGGCGCCGGGGCGGGACCGTCGGGCCCGGCCCCGGCATGGGCTCGGGCGTGGGGGCCGGGACCGGGTCGGGCTCCGGCGCCGGGGTGGGCTCCGGCGCCGGGGTGGGCCGCTCCGGCGTCGGGGGCACCGTCGCCGCGGGCACGCCCGCGGGCGCACCGGCGGTTGCGGGGGCAGCCCCGCCAGCGACCACGCGCTCCACCCGCTCGACGCGCGCGCCGAGCGCGGTGAGGCCGTCCTCGGCGGCGGGCAGCAGCAGTCGCGCGACGAGGAGCTCGAGGTGCAGCCGCGGCGACGTCGCGCCGGTCATCTCCGTGAGCGCGGCGTTGGCGAGGTCCGCGGCCCGGGACAGCTCGAACGCGCCGAGCGCCGCCGCCTGCGCGCGCATGCGCTCCACCTGGTCCGTCGGCAAGGTCGCGAGCACGGCCGCCGACGCCTCGCCCGCCGCCGCGATGACGATGAGGTCGCGCAGGCGCTCGACCAGGTCCTCGACGAACCGCCGCGGCTCGTGGCCCGTCGCGATCACCCGGTCGACCACGCGGAACGCGGACGCGCCGTCGCGCGCCGCGAGCGCGCCCACGACGTCGTCGAGCAGCGTCGCGTGCGTGTAGCCGAGCAGGGCGACGGCGCTCTCGTAGTCGATCCCGTCCTCGCCGGCGCCCGCCACGAGCTGGTCGAGCACCGACAGCGAGTCGCGCACCGACCCGCCGCCCGCGCGCACGACCAGCGGCAGCACGCCCGGGCCGACCGGCACGCCCTCCGACTCGCAGATCCGCTCGAGGTAGGGCTGCAGCACGTCGGGCGGGACCAGCCGGAACGGGTAGTGGTGCGTCCGCGACCGGATCGTGCCGATGACCTTGTCCGGCTCCGTCGTCGCGAACACGAACTTCACGTGCTCCGGCGGCTCCTCGACGGTCTTGAGCAGGGCGTTGAAGCCCTGCGTCGACACCATGTGGGCCTCGTCGAGGATGAAGATCTTGTACCTGTCGCGCGTGGGGGCGAACGTCGCGCGCTCGCGCAGGTCCCGCGCGTCGTCCACGCCGCCGTGGCTCGCGGCGTCGATCTCGACGACGTCGAGCGAGCCCGGCCCGCCCCGCGCCAGCTCGACGCACGACGGGCACCGGCCGCACGGGTCCGGCGTCGGACCCTGCTCGCAGTTGAGGCAGCGCGCGAGGATCCGGGCGCTCGTCGTCTTCCCGCAGCCGCGCGGGCCGGAGAACAGGTACGCGTGCGAGATGCGACCCGTCCGCAGCGCCTGCACGAGGGGGGCCGTCACGTGCTCCTGGCCGATGACCTCGGCGAAGGTGTCCGGCCGGTACCGGCGGTACAGGGCTTGGGTCACGACGGCCAGCGTAGGTGACGCCGGGGACGCGCGGCACGGCCACGTCCCCAGGGCCCGCGCCACCCTGCCCGCGCCGCCCTGCCCGCGCCGGACCCGATGAGTTCCGGGCGCGCCGCCGGTCGGTCCGTGCAGAGCGGAACGAGGAGGACGCGATGCGACTGACGGTGCACGAGTTCGTCACCCTGGACGGCGTGGTCCAGGGCCCCGGCTCGCCCGACGAGGACCCGAGCGGCGGCTTCGCCGCGGGCGGCTGGATGGTGCCCTACACGAGCGACGCCGACTTCGGCGAGATCGTCGACGGCTGGTTCGCCCGCGCCGGGGCGCTGCTGTTCGGCCGGCGGACGTTCGAGCTCATGCGCGCGTTCTGGCCCCAGGTCGACGCGCCCGACGACCGCACGGCGGTGGCCCTCAACACCAAGCCGAAGTACCTCGTGTCGCGCACGGTCACCGAGCCCGGCTGGGACCCGACGACGGTGCTCGCCGGCGACCCGGTCGCCGCCGTCGCGGCGCTCAAGGAGCAGCCCGGCGAGGGCGAGCTGCAGGTGCACGGGTCGGCCCGGCTCGCCGCGACCCTGCACGCCGCGGGCCTCGTCGACGAGTACCGGCTCATCTGGGCCCCGGTGACCGTCGGCGCCGGCAAGCGCCTCTTCACGCCCGACGCGCCGCCGTCGGGGTTCACGCTGGTCGAGTCGCGCACGACGGCGGGCGGCGCCCTCTCCACGGTGCTGCGGCCCGCGGAGTTCCGGCGGGGCGACGTCGTCGTCGAGGACGGCCGCGAGGTCAGCCGCATCGTCGACTGACGCCACGCGGCGGGAGACCGGCGTCGACGGGAGACC
>JAAZAC010000091.1 GCA_012514545.1 Actinomycetales bacterium
CCGGGGGCGGCGGCGTCGGCGAAGGTCGAGAAGCGCACCCCGGCCCGCCGCACGCCGATCCAGGCGCCGACGGCCCCGAGCGCGATCGCGCCCCAGATGCCGAGACCGCCCTCCCAGACGTACAGCGCCCGGATCGGCTCGCCGTCCGGCCCGAAGTACGCGTCGGGGCTGCTCACGACGTGGTAGAGCCGCCCGCCGACGATGCCGAACGGGACCGCCCAGAACGAGATGTCGAGGACAGTCTCGGCCTCGCCGCCCCGGGCGACCCACCGCCTCGACGTCATCCAGACGGCGATGACGATGCCGGCCATGATCGCCAGCGCATAGGCGCGGACGGGGAACGGGCCGAGGTACCAGACTCCCTGCGGCGGGCTCGGGATCGACGCGGGCAGCATTCCGCCGAGCGTAGTGCCCGTCACGCGGCGCCCCCGCGGACGCCTGCCGCGAGGCCCTCGGCGACCCGGCCGAGCCGCGCGAGCCCCGCCGCGGGCGTCGGGGCCTCGAGGAGCGCGCGCACGAGGACGCTGCCCACGATGACGCCGTCCGCGTACCCGGCCACCTCGGCCGCCTGCTCCGGGGTGCTCACCCCGAGGCCGACGCACACCCGCTCGGCGCCGGCCCGGCGCGTGTCCTCGACGAGGCGCCGCGCCTGCGCGTCGACGGACGTGCGCACGCCCGTGACACCCATGGTCGACGCCGCGTAGACGAACCCCCGGCTCGCGCGGGCCGTCAGGGCCAGGCGCTCGGTGGTCGAGCTGGGCGCGACGAGGAACACGCGGTCGAGCCCGTGCGCGTCCGACGCGGTGAGCCACTCCCCCGCCTCGTCCGGGATGAGGTCCGGGGTGATGAGCCCGGCGCCGCCCGCCGCGGCGAGGTCGCGCGCGAACGCGTCGACGCCGTAGCGCAGCACCGGGTTCCAGTACGTCATGACGAGCACGGGCACGCCGGTCGCCGCGACCGCCTCGACCGTGCGCAGGGTGTCCTTGACGCGCACGCCGCCCGCGAGGGCGCGCTCGACGGCCGCCTGGATGACCGGCCCGTCCATGACGGGGTCGGAGTACGGCAGGCCCAGCTCGACGACGTCGACGCCGGCCTCCACGATCGTGCGCGCCGCCGCGACCGCCGTCTCGACGTCGGGGAACCCCACCGGCAGGTAGCCGACCAGCGCCGCGCGGCCCTCCGCGCGGGCGGCGTCCACACGCGCGGCGGTCGGGCTCGTCGTCGCCGTCGTCACAGCTCCCCCTCGTCGAGGAGACCGAACCAGCGGGCCGCCGTCGCGACGTCCTTGTCGCCGCGACCGGACAGGTTGACGAGGATCGTGTCCCGTCGCCCGGCGTCGGCGGCCTCGCGGCCGAGCTCGATCGCCCCGGCCAGGGCGTGCGCCGACTCGATGGCGGGGATGATCCCCTCCGTCCGGCTGAGCAGGAGGAACGCCTCCATCGCGGCGGCGTCGGTCACCGGGCGGTACTCGACCCGGCCCGTCGACGCCAGCCACGCGTGCTCCGGGCCCACGCCGGGGTAGTCCAGCCCGGCCGAGATCGAGTGGCTCTCGATCGTCTGGCCGTCGGCGTCCTGCAGCAGGTACGAGCGCGCCCCGTGCAGGACGCCGGGCGCGCCGCCGGTGATCGTGGCCGCGTGCCGGCCGGTCGCGACGCCCTCGCCGCCGGCCTCGAGCCCCACGAGGCGGACCGGGTCGTCGAGGAACGCGTGGAAGATGCCGATGGCGTTCGACCCCCCACCCACGCAGGCCGCGACGACGTCGGGCAGCGCGCCCGTGATCTCGAGCACCTGGGCGCGGGCCTCCTCGCCGATGATCCGCTGGAAGTCGCGCACCATGGCCGGGAACGGGTGGGGGCCGGCGACCGTGCCGAAGACGTAGTTCGTCGTCGCCACGTTGGTGACCCAGTCGCGCAGCGCCTCGTTGATGGCGTCCTTGAGGGTGCGCGAGCCGGTCCTCACGGGCACCACCTCGGCGCCGAGCAGGCGCATCCGGGCGACGTTGAGCGCCTGGCGCCGGGTGTCCTCCTCGCCCATGTAGACGACGCACTCGAGGTCGAAGAGCGCCGCGGCGGTCGCCGTCGCCACGCCGTGCTGGCCGGCGCCGGTCTCGGCGATGACGCGCGTCTTGCCGATCCGCTTGGTCAGGAGCGCCTGCCCCAGCACGTTGTTGATCTTGTGCGAGCCCGTGTGGTTGAGGTCCTCGCGCTTGAGGAGCACCCGCGCGTTCCCGCAGTGCCGGGCGAACCGGGGCACCTCCGTGATGATGCTCGGCCGGCCGGTGTACGTGCGGTGCAGGCGGGCCAGCTCGGCGGCGAACTCCGGGTCGTGGCGCGCCTTCTCGTACGCGGCCTCCAGCTCGTCCAGCGCGGCGATGAGGGCCTCGGGCACGAACCGCCCGCCGAAGTCGCCGAAGTAGGGCCCGGCCCCGGCCGCGGCCGCGAAGCCCCCCGGAGGAGGTGACGTCACTGGCGCACCGCCCGCAGCGACGGGTGCGCGCCCGCGGCCACGAGGTCCGCCACGGCCGAGCGCGGGTCGCCACCGGTGACGAGGCTCTCCCCCACGAGCACGGCGTCGGCGCCCGAGCGCGCGTAGTCCATGACGTCGTGGGGGCCGCGCACGCCGGACTCCGCGATCCGCACGACGCCGTTCGGGATGAGCGGCGCGAGGCGCGCGAACGTCGTCCGGTCCACCTCGAGGGTCTTGAGGTTGCGCGCGTTGACGCCGATGCACCGCGCGCCCGCGTCGAGCGCCCGGGACACCTCCTCGGCGTCGTGCACCTCGACGAGCGCCGTCATGCCGAGCGAGTGGACCCGCTCCACGAGGGACGTCAGCACCGTCTGCTCCAGGGCGGCGACGATGAGCAGCACGATGTCCGCGCCGTGCGCGCGGGCCTCCCACACCTGGTACGGCGTGACGACGAAGTCCTTGCGCAGCACCGGCACGTCCACCGTCGCCCGCACCGCGTCGAGGTCCGCGAGGCTGCCGTGGAACCGGCGGCGCTCCGTCAGCACCGAGATCGCGCACGCGCCGCCGGCCTCGTACTCGGCCGCGAGCCCGGCCGGGTCCTCGATCGGCGCCAGGGAGCCCTTGCTCGGGCTCGAGCGCTTGACCTCGGCGATGACGCCGACGGCGGCGTCGTCGTGCAGGATCCCGAGGCACTCCCGGGCGCCCGGCATCCGGGCTGCGCGCTCCTTGAGCGCGGACAGCGGGACCGCGGCCTCGCGCTCCGCGAGGTCCTCCCGCACCCCGGCGACGATCTCCTCGAGGACGGACACGCCGCGCCTCCTCCCCTGTCGTCCCGCCGCCCCAGCGGGACCCGACCCCCAGGATAGGGGCCCGCCGGGACGGCCCCCGCCACGCCCACCTGGTGGGACCGGACGCCTCACGGCGCGAGGAACGGCGCGAGCGCGGGCACGTTCCGGGCGACCCAGAACGCGACGACGACGACGCCGACGGCGGCCGGGAACCACGGCGGCGCCAGCCAGGTGCGCGGCCGGCCCGTCGCGGCGCGGCGCAGCCACGCCACCCACGAGGCGAGCACCACGGGCACCGCGAGCACGGCGAGGACGTTCATGTCCACCGCCCCGGCCAGGTCGCCGTGCAGCGCGGCGTGCGCGGCGCGCAGCGTGCCGCAGCCCGGGCAGAACAGCCCGGTGAGCGCCCGGAACGGGCAGGGCGGGTAGTGCCCGGGCTCGTGCGGGTCGACCTGCCGCACGAGGAGCGCGGCCGCCAGCGCGACGGCCGCCATCCCCACCGGGCCCGCGAGCGCGCGGGTGCGCGCCCCGGCGCCGCGCGGCGCCGGGCGCCGGCGCGCCACGGACGCCGCGTGCGTCGTCATCGCGCCGGGCCGGACCCGACTAGTAGCTCGAGTAGCCCCACGACGCGACGAGGCCGCTCGCCATGAGGATGAGCCACACGACGATGCCGAGGACGCCCAGGATCGTGCCGACGAGCGACCACGTCCGCGCCTGCCGCGACGCGTTCTCCGCGCCCGCGACGTCGCCCATCGCCCACTTCGAGTTCACCTGCGTGGCGAAGATGACGGCGACGATGCCCGGGATCGTGCAGAGCAGGATCGTGATGATCGCCCACACGAGGTGGTTCGGCGGCGGGGACCCGACGGGCTGCGGGGCGTAGCCCCCCTGGCCGTAGGCGGAGTACCCGTAGCCCTGCCCGTACGGCTGCTGGCCGTAGGCTGGCGGCTGCTGGCCGTAGGCCGGCGGCTGCTGGCCGTAGGCCGGGGGCTGCTGCCCGTACGCCGGGGGCTGGTCGCCCGACGGCTGGCCGTAGGGGTTCTGCGGGTCCTGCGGACCGGTCGGCGTGCTCATGCCTGCTCCTTCTCGTCCGGCCGGGCGTCCGCCCGGCTCCCCGCCACGTCGTCGCCCGACCGGGTCGGGCCCGACGGGGCCGGCTGCCCGAGGCCCGCCTTGCGCAGGACGCCCCCGACGACGAGCCCGAGCACCGCGACGCCCAGCCCCGTCCAGGCCAACCACGGCTGCGCGGCGACGACGCCCGCGGCCGCCACGACCGCGCCGACGAGCACCGCGCTGACGGTCACCCAGGCGGCCACGGTGTGCCCGTGGTTCCGCGGCGGGGTGGCCGGCGGGAGGTGGACGGGCGCAGGCGCCCTCGTCGGACCGTCCTGGTGCTGCTCCGGCATGCTCGACCTTTCCTCGGAATAGGGCGAACACTAGCGAACGGCACCGCCCGCGCGGCGACGCCGGACCGGCGCGTCAGGTCGGGTCCTCGCCGCGGCTGAGCGCGTCCCAGGCCTGCACGTCGTCCGACGCCGGTCCCCGCGACCCCGCGTCCCGCGCCCCCGGGCCGTCCGGGCGCCCGGCGGGCCGGTCGTGGCGGCCGGCCGCGACCGGCCATCCCCGCGCCCCCCGGGCGACGAGCACGCCCACGACGACCGTCGCCGCGCCGAGGGCCAGCGCGGCCCACGGCCACGGGGTGAGCCCGACGTCGGCGGCCTCCTCCACGCCCAGCGCGGCGCGCGCCGCCGCCCGGGCCGCGGCCCCGGGCGCGGCCACCACGCCCCACGCGCCCGCCGCGGCGAGCACGCCGGCCAGGCCGAG
>JAAZAC010000092.1 GCA_012514545.1 Actinomycetales bacterium
CGGGTCGACCTCGTGGAACATCACCTGCTCGGTGAGGCCGAACGTGTAGTTGCCGGCGCCGTCGAACTGCCGCGGCGAGAGGCCGCGGAAGTCGCGGATGCGCGGCAGCGCGAGCGTGATGAGCCGGTCGACGAACTCCCACATCCGGTCGCCCCGCAGGGTCGTGTGCGCGCCGATCGGCATGCCCTCGCGCAGCTTGAACTGCGCGATGGACTTGCGGGCCCGCGTGACCTGGGGCTTCTGACCGGTGATCGTGGCCAGGTCGCGGATCGCGCCGTCGATGAGCTTCGAGTCGCGCGCGGCCTCGCCGACGCCCATGTTCACGACGACCTTGACGAGGTTCGGCACCTGGTGGACGTTCGCGTACCCGAACTCCTCGCGGAGCGCGGGCACGATCTCCGCCTGGTACCGGGCCTTGAGCCGCGGGGCGGGCTTCGCCGCCTGCTCGACGGTCGCGGTGCTGGTCTGGCTCATGCGATGTCCTTACCGGAGCGCTTGGCGACGCGGACCCGCACGGTGCGGGTGCGCCCGTCGCGCTCGATCTCCTCGGTGCGGTAGCCCACCCGGGTGCCCTTCTTGGTCTCCGGGTCGACGAGCATCACGTTGCTGACGTGGATCGGGGCCTCGATCGTCTCGATGCCGCCGGTGCGCGTGCCGCGGGTCGTGCGGCCGGCCTTGACGTGCTTCGTCATGCGCTGCACGCCCTCGACGACGACCCGCTGCTTCTCGGGGAACACCTCGAGCACGCGCCCCTGCTTGCCGCGGTCCCGGCCGGCGATGACGACGACGAGGTCGCCCTTCTTGATCTTGGCCATGGTCACAGCACCTCCGGGGCCAGCGAGATGATCTTCATGAAGCGCTTGTCCCGCAGCTCCCGGCCCACCGGGCCGAAGATGCGCGTCCCGCGGGGCTCGTTGTCGCCCCGCAGGATCACGGCGGCGTTCTCGTCGAAGCGGATGTACGAGCCGTCCGGCCGCCGGCGCTCCTTGGTGGTGCGCACGACGACCGCCTTGACGACGTCACCCTTCTTGACGTTCCCGCCGGGGATCGCGTCCTTGACGGTGGCGACGATGACGTCGCCGATGCCGGCGTAGCGACGGCCGGAACCGCCGAGCACACGGATGCAGAGGATCTGCTTCGCACCCGTGTTGTCGGCGACCTTCAGTCGCGTCTCCTGCTGGATCATGTCCTTCAGCTCCTGTCGTCGTGCCGGTTCTCACGCCGGACGTGCCGGGCGAGCCTTGCCGAACGGATGTGGGTCTGGTGGCCGAGCGGTGCTGCCGCCCGTCCGGGGTCGGCTACTTGGCCTTCTCCAGGATCTCCACGAGCCGCCAGCGCTTGGTCGCCGACAGCGGGCGGGTCTCCATGATGAGGATCAGGTCGCCGACGCCGGCCGCGTTGGCCTCGTCGTGCACCTTGACCTTGCTCGTGCGCCGCATGACCTTGCCGTAGAGCGGGTGCTTGACCCGGTCCTCGACCTCGACCACGACGGTCTTGTCCATCTTGTCGCTGACCACGTAGCCGCGCCGCGTCTTGCGGTAGGCGCGCGCCTGCGTGGCCGCCTGCGTCGTCTCGCTCATTCCTGCCTCACTCCGCCGTGGTGGGTGCCGTGCGGATACCCAGCTCGAGCTCGCGCAGGATCGTGTAGATCCGGGCGATGTCGCGGCGGACCGCCTTCAGGCGGCCGTGGCTCTCGAGCTGTCCGGTCGCGGACTGGAACCGCAGGTTGAACAGCTCCTCCTTGGCCTTCTTCAGCTCCGCCGCCAGCGCGTCGTCGTCCATCCCGTCCAGCTGGTCGGGCAGGAGAGCCTTCGAACCGATGGCCATCAGACGGCACCCCCCTCACGAACAACGAACCGGCACTTCATCGGGAGCTTGTGCATCGCGCGGCGCATCGCCTCGCGAGCGGTCTCCTCGTCGACGCCGGACAGCTCGAACATGATGCGGCC
>JAAZAC010000093.1 GCA_012514545.1 Actinomycetales bacterium
CAGGCCGCCAACGCGTACCCGCTGCTCGCCGTCGTGCCGAACGTCGTGAAGACGAACTGGGCGCACGAGGTGAGCATGTGGACCCCGATGCGGCGGGCGACCGTCGTCCACGGCGACGGGGAGGACGTCGACGCGTTCGCCGACGTCGTGATCGTCAACTACGAGATCCTCGACCGGCACGTCGGCTGGCTGGGCGACCACGGGTTCCGCGCGATGGTCGTCGACGAGGCGCACTTCATCAAGAACAAGTCGTCGCAGCGCTCGCAGAACGTGCTGCAGCTCGCCGACCGGATCCGCGCCCGCACGGCCCGGCCGCTCATGATGGCGCTCACCGGGACGCCGCTCATCAACGACATCGAGGACTTCCGCGCGATCTGGCAGTTCCTCGGCTGGATCGACGAGAAGCAGCCCCTCGGCAGCCTGCTCATGGCGCTCGAGGAGACCGGCCTGACGCCGGCGGACCACGGCTTCTACGCGGCCGCGCGGTCCGCGGTCATCGACCAGGGCATCGTGCGGCGGCGCAAGGTCGACGTCGCCAAGGACATCCCCGCGCGGCGCGTGGCCGACCTGCCCGTCGAGCTCGACGGCGCGCTCGGCCGGTCCATCCGGGCCGCGGAGGCCGCGCTCGCCGAGCGGCTCGTGCGCCGCTACCGGGCCGCCCTGGAGGCGCGGCCCGACGGCGCGGACGTCGTCGGGCTGGACCTGCAGCTCGCGCGCCGGGTCGCCGCCGCGGAGCTCAAGGACTCCCAGGAGCGGTCCGGCGGGGACAACGTGTTCACGATGGTCCGGCGGATCGGCCAGGCCAAGGCGCCGCTCGCCGCCGACTACGCGGCGCAGCTCGCGCGCAACGTGGGCAAGGTCGTGTTCTTCGCCAAGCACGTCGACGTCATGGACGCCGCCGAGCAGCAGTTCGCCGACGCCGGGCTCCGCTACGTCTCGATCCGCGGCGACCAGACGCGCACGGCCCGGCAGAAGGCGATCGACGCGTTCACCAAGGACCCGACGGTCGAGATCGCGGTGTGCTCGCTGCTCGCGGCCGGCGTCGGGATCAACCTGCAGGTCGCGTCGAACCTCGTGCTCGCCGAGCTGTCGTGGACCGACGCCGAGCAGACGCAGGCCATCGACCGGGTGCACCGCATCGGGCAGTCCGAGCCGGTGACCGCCTGGCGGATCATCGCGGCGCAGACCATCGACGCGAAGATCGCCGAGCTCATCGACGCCAAGTCCGGCCTCGCGGCCCGCGCGCTCGACGGCGCGGGCGAGGTGGCCGCGGCGTCGACCGACGTGCAGCTCGAGGCCCTGGTCTCGCTGCTCACCGACGCGCTCGCGGCGCAGGGCGTCGGCACCGGGCGGCGCAGCGCCGGGCCGGAGGTCGGCGCGCTCACGATCGCGTAGCGGCTCGGCGGCTCGGGGCACCGCGCGCCACTGTGCGCCACTGTGCGCCGGCGAGCGCCGGAGAGTTTCTTTCGCATGGCGAGAGAAACTCTCCGACGTTCCGCGGATGGGCGCGGCGTGCGCCGGACGGGAGCGGTCAGCCGGTGAAGGCCGGGTCGTGCGTGACCGGGGCGGCCGCCGGTGCGACGGGGGCCGGGGCCGGTGCGACGGGGGCCGGGGCCGGTGCGACCGGCGCGACGTCCGTGGCCTCGGTGGTGGGGTCGGGCGCCTCGTCCGGCGGCGGCGGGGTCGGGTCGACGGGGCCGTCCGGCGGCTCCGGGTCCGGGTCCGCCAGCAGCGGGACGAAGCTCGCCGACCAGTGCGACACGGCCTTGCCCGACGAGTGGCCCAGGGTGACCGAGGTGGCCTCGTGGTCGGTCTCGGTGAACTCGGGGCCGTTGCCCTGGTTGACGCTGCCGGCCTTGATGCAGACCGTGCCGACGGCGTACCCGTCCGGGGCGGTGACGGTCACGGTGGCCGGGTCGCCGGTGGTGTCGACCTTGCCGCTGTCGAGCGGGGGGCACACCTGGCCGTCGTGGGCCGCCGGGAGGGC
>JAAZAC010000094.1 GCA_012514545.1 Actinomycetales bacterium
AGGTCTGCTGCGGGACGACGGCGGCGGGCTGGGCCGCGGCCGGGGCGACCTGCTGCGGGGCGGCGGGGGCGGGGACGGTCGGCTGGGCGGCGGGCGCGACGGGCTGCGCCGGCACCGCGGCGGCAGGGGCGGCCGCGGGCCCGGCCACCGGGACGGCGGCCGTCACGGCCGCGACGGCGGCGGCGGTCCCGAGCGCTGCGCCCATGGCGGCCTCCGCGGCGACCCCGGCGGCCGTCGCCCGGGTCAGCGCCCGCGTGACGTCGGCGACCTCGAGCGGGGTCAGCCGGGCGGGCAGCGACGCGAGGTGGCTCGCCAGGTGCAGGCGGCCCACCACGTGCACGCCGGCCACGGGCTCCGGCTCGAGGTCGCGCGCGGAGATGCACAGCACGCCCGAGACGGTCGCCCGGTGCTCGGGCGGCAGCAGCGCCGTCACGGCCTCCATCCCGCCGGCCAGCACCGTGAGCTCCCGCTCGCAGCGGTAGCCGTTGTGGCGCAGGACGTCGCCGTCCACCCGGATCGTGCCCGTCCAGGGCTGCTCCTCGACGACGACGACGCCGCCGGGCCCGATCGCCAGGTGCGCCGGCGTGTCCGCGCCCGGCCAGGTGAGCCGGTGCAGCGCCGTCCAGCCGTACCGGGCGAGGATGGCGAGGCTCGTGCGGACGACGGGCTCGCCGTCGGGCCCGTCCGCGGACAGGGCCCAGCTGAGCCGGCGCCGCTCCTCCTCGGCGACGGTGGCGCGGACGACCGGCGTCGCCAGGTCGACGACCTCCGGCTCCGGCTCCTCGGCCCGGCGACCGTGCCGCGCGCCGTGGCGCTCCGTCAGGCTGATGCTCATGCGTCCCCCCAGTCACCCCTGCCTGTGACTATCGGCAACGGCCCTCCTGACACGTAGCGGCCATTCGGTGGACATTCGTTCACGACGTCGTAACGCAGGGCCCGCGAGCGCGCCGGGTTCGCGGGGCTGCGTCGGGATCCGCCGGGATCGCGCGACGGGGTCCGGGGCCGTGTGCCAGGCTGACGAGGGCGGCGCGCCGTCGTGCCGATCCGCGACGACGCCGGCGCCCCAGGGGACGTCAGCCGAACAGGAGGAACCGATGGCCGAGTCAGGGAGGACGCCGCGCCGGCGCCGGTCGGACGCGCGGGACGCCGAGGCGCCGACGACGTCGGAGGCCGCCCCGACGGAGGAGCCGGCCGCGCAGCCCGCGCCCGAGCCCCCGGCCGCGACGAGCGAGCAGCCCCCGGCCGCGACGACGGAGCAGCCCGCCGTGCAGCCCGCGGCCCCCGCCGCGGCGCCCGCGCAGGGCTGGACGCCCTCGCCGCAGGCCTGGGCCGCCCCCACCTACGGGGAGTGGGAGGCCTCGCACGGGCGCGGGACGCCGTCGGGCGCCCTGCGGCGCGCGATCACGGGCGTGCCGGCGGGGCAGTGGGCGCGCGACGCCGTGGCGGCGCTCCTGCTCGTCCTCTCGCTCGGCCTCGCCGTCGACTTCGGCCACCAGGGCCGCGAGCGGCTCGCGGTGGTGGGCGTCACGCTGCTCGCGCTCGCGGCGCTCGCCGTGCCGTACGTCGTGCGCGGCGGGCTCTTCGCCGACCGCCTGGACGGGCGGTGGTCGTGGCGGCTGCGCCTCGGCCTCACGCTGCCCTACGTCGTGGCGGTGCTCGTCTTCGTCGTGCGGGACCTCGCTGGCGGCGCGGACCCGTACGCCGACGGCGGCGTGGGCATCGGGCTGGGCGTCGGCCTCGCGGGCGCGCTCCTCGCGCTGAGCCCGCGCGACGACGACGGCGGCGCCGGACCCGCGCGCGGCTGGTTCGTCGTGCCGGTGGCCGTGGCCGCGGCGTCTGTGCTGTGGTCGCTCGGCTCGCTCGTGGCGTTCCTCGTGCGGTCGGACGCGGACTACTGGTCGGGCGCCGAGCTGTTCGCGCTCGTCCTCATCGCGCTCGCGGCGCCGACCGTCCTCGCGCTCGGCGCGATCGGGCTGCTCCTGCGCGCGGAGGGCTGGCGCCTCGCCCTCGGCGCAGTCGCCGCGCTGCCGCTCGTCCTGTTCGTCGTCGCCCGCAGCGGGGAGCTCGCCGTCGAGACCGTCGAGACGGTGCACACCCTCGCGCCCGGCCTCGTGCTGTGGCCGGCGGTGGGCGCGGCGGCGTGGGCGCCCGCGACCCGGAGCGCGATGCGGGTCACCCGTGCGCGCTGGGCGGACGCGGCCGCGCGCCTGCTCGTCGTCGGCATCGTCCTCGGCGCGATCCTGCTGCTCGCGGCGATCCTCCTCGCCGCCGACGCGGACGACGCGGTCTGGGTCGTCCAGGCGCTGCTCTGGCTCCTGTACCTCGTGCTCGCCCTCGTCGGGTGGCTGCTCGTGCGGCCCGGGCGGCCGCTCGCCGTCCCGCGCGCGCTCGCGATCGCGGCGGGGCTCGCCGTCGTCGCGGTCGCCGCGGTCGTCACGCAGGTGGCGAGCGAGGTCGCGATGGAGGGCACCGCGCTGCTCCTCGCGATGGCCCTGCCCGTGGCGGTCGCCGGCGTCGTCCTCGCGCAGGCGTCGCTCGACGCCCGCGGGCTCGGGGGGCACCCCGCGTTCGCGGGGCAGCCGGAGTGGCCGGCCTGGGCGGGCGCGGGGCGGCGGGGCCCGACGGCGGGCGCTCCCGCGCCGGCCGCGGCGGCTCCCGACCCCGTGCGGCTCGCCCAGGACCCGGCGACGCCGCAGGCCACCCTCGCGGACCTGGCGACGCGCGTGCCGGAGACGCGCGTGCACATCGCCCGGCACCCTGCCGCGTACCCGGCCCTGCTCGACTGGCTCGCCGCCCTCGGGGACCCCGAGGTCACGCGCGCGGTCGAGGAGCGCCGCGCCACCGGCGGCTGACCCGTCGCCCCGAGCGCCCTCGCGTGCCGCGGGCGCTCAGGCGCGCGACAGCACCGCGACGAGGAACTCGGCGTCGGGCGTGAACGGGCGCAGGTCCCACGTGGCCAGCGCGACGTCGAGGGCCAGGCCGGCCTCCCGCGCGTCGGCGAAGAACCGCTCGAACGGGTAGCCGCGCCCCGCACCGAACCCCACGACGACGCGCCCGCCCGGGGCGAGGTGCGCGCCCATGCGGCGGAGCACCTCGACCTCGGTGCCCGGCGCGAGGAACGTCATGACGTTGCCCGCGCACAGCACGACGTCGAAGGGGGCCACGCCCTCGGACAGCAGGTCGAGCTCGGCGAGGTCGCCGACCCGCCAGTCCGGCCCGGGGTGGTCCGCCCGGGCGGCCTCGATCAGCACCGGGTCGACGTCCACCCCGACGACGACGTGCCCGCGCGCGTGCAGCTCCGCGCCCACGCGCCCCGGCCCGCAGCCGGCGTCGAGGACCCGGGCCCCGCGCGGCGCCATCGCGTCGACGAGGCGGGCCTCGCCGGCGAGGTCGGCGCCCTCCGCGGCCATCCGCCGGAACCTGTCGACGTACCAGTGCGAGTGGTTCGGGTCGGCCGCGACGCGGTCCTCCCAGCGGGTCGGGCGGCGGGTGCTCATGCGCCCAGTCTGGGGCACGCCGTCCCGGGCTCCGCGAACGCAGGGGGCCCTCCCGCCGGGCGGGAG